>JAZQNT010000251.1:0-3174 GCA_045627505.1 Nocardioides sp. | reverse complement strand
GCGGCGCGAAGCCGGGTGATCACCGTCAACTCGTCGAGCTCGGGGTTCTCCTCGCGCAGCATGGTTGCCATCGAGGTCAGCAGGGTCAGGGCGGCCTGCAGGACCGGACGGACGTCCACCACCTGATGACCGGTCCGGGGGTCGGTGGACAGGCCCACCGCGCCGACCTCGCCGAGCCGCGCCAGCGCGGTGGCGATGACCGGGTCGCGGTCGAGCTCCGCGCCCGGACCCAGGCCTGCCATCGGTCCGCGTCCGGGTTGACGGCCGAGGAAGCGTCCGCCCTCCAACGCGCTCAACGCGTCCAGCAGCACGTGCGCCGTCAGCCGGGTGCTGCGGGCGGGACCTGTCTCGGGCATCGCATCGCCTCCGCTGGGGCAGGGAAGTCCAGGGCTCAACCAAACCTCTCACTCGTCGGCCCCCGTGTCGAGCACCATCGAGCACCATCGAGCGGCGTCGATCACCTTCGAGCGGCGTCGAGCACCTTCGTGACATGCGGACGTCTCCTCCCGGCCCGTCGGGGGGCGGACATCCATGCCGCATTCGAACACATGTTCGACTATGCTCGAAGGATGCCTGCGTTCGTTCCCCCCGGGTGGCCCGGAGAAGTGCTGCCGCCCGACGCCTCGGACTGGGAGACCAGTGCGGTGAAATGGCTGCTCGACCTCTGCCCGCCCGAGTACCGCCGCTACCAGGGGCTGCGGCGTCACCCCGTCGTCCTGGCCCGGTTCGCCGTCGTGCACGTGGAGGCCGACCAGGCCGCGGTGCGCCGTGGCCTGAGCAGCGTGCGCGTCGACCTGCGCGACTTCTGCACCCCGCCGGTGATCGAGGCCGCGGCCCAGACCTTCCTCCTGGAGGACGCCCGGCTCGCCGGGGTGCGGCGTGCGGTGGGCCTCGTCGAGGACGCCCTCAAGGGACGCAGGTACAAGCCGCGACTGTGAGCGGGCTAGGTTTCGTCCCATGGTCGACTTCGCCTGCGTAGCACTCGTGGATCCCCGAGGGCATGTCCTCATGCAGGAGCGTGATGACCGCACCTCACGCTGGCCCGACCGTTGGGCCTTCCCGGGCGGGGCCGCTGAGCCCGGCGAAATGGGCGTGAGCTGCGCGATCCGGGAGTTCGCCGAGGAGACCGGGGTGCACCTCGACCCCGGCCTGCTCGTCTCGCTGGGCACCCGGCCGGTGACCCTGCCCGACGGCAGCACCCGCGCCTGGGAGTTCTTCGTCGCCCGCACCAGCCTGGGGCAGGAGGAGATCGACTGCCGCGAGGGGCGCCGGATGGTCTTCGTCGACCCGGCGCGGTGGCGCGACCTCGACCTGATCCCCACCACCGGCCACGTCCTCGACATGCTCACCGGCTGGATCGCCGCCAACCCGCCGACGCTGGGGGATCGCCGGTTCGCCGGTGTCCTGCTCACCGACGCGCGTGGCTGGCTGCTGCTGCAGGAGCGCGACGAGCACCCGCGCATCGACCCCGAACGCTGGGGCCTGCCGGGAGGCCACGTCGACCCGGGCGAGAGCTTCGCCCAGGCCGCCCCGCGTGAGCTGGAGGAGGAGACCGGGATCGTGCTCCCCGAGCCCGGAGCGACGCTGTGGCGCGAGTTCGTCGTGGACCATCGCGCCGCGCACGGCACCTGGGACCGGATGCAGGTCTTCACCGCCGCCACCTCCCTCACCGATGCCGACGTGGACTGCCACGAGGGGCGGCGCATCGTGTTCGTCGACCCCGAGCGGGTCCCTGAGCTGCCCCTCACCCGGGCCGCAGAACAGATCCTCCCCGCCTTCTTCGCCGAGACCCGCCGGAACCGGTCGGGGGCGGCCGGGGACGCCGTTGGCGACGCCCGAGGCGTGGGTACGCTGGGCGCATGAGCATTCCCACCGCGCCCCTCGTCGTTGCTGGTCTCGTCGGCGGTTACGCCGCCGCCCGTTTCTCGGGCAAGCGTCCGCTCGGCGGTGCTGTCCTGGCGGTCGCCGGTGCCGCTGCCGCCAAGGGTTGGGCGGGCAAGGTCGGCGTGCCCGCCGCTGCTGGCCTGACCGCGCTGTACGTCGGCGCCTTCGGTGCCTCGCACCCGCTGGCGAAGAAGATCGGCGCCTGGCCGTCGGTGGGCGTGGTCACCGCTGCGACCGCCGCCGCTGCGCTCGCCGCTGACGTCAAGGGCCGCAAGAAGGCCTGACGCACGGCCCGTCCGGCCTGGCCCCGGGCGGGTGCCCTGATCTGGGTGCCCTGATCTAGGTGCTCTGATCTGGGCGCCCGAGTTCGGGTGTCGGACTCGGTGCGGACTCGGGCGCTCACTGGAGCTGCGGAGGGATTGCGGTCCTCCTCCTCCGGGCCCACCATGGAGGCAGGATGCATGCTCCCGATCTCCGGAGGTGTCACACGTGAGCGTGTTGAGTGCTGCACAGGTCGACGAGGCTGCTCTGGCCGACTGGCGATTGCTCCGCCAGTGGCTCCAGGTCCGCTACCTGACCGGGTCCTGGGACAAGGGCATCGCGTTGGTCAACGCAATCTCGGCGGTGGCGGAGGAGGCGAACCACCATCCCGACCTCGACCTGCGGTACGGGCACCTCAACATCCGCCTGAACAGCCACGACGTCGGCGGGGTGACCGGTCGCGACATCCGGATGGCGCGCAGGATCAGCTCGCTGGCCGAGGAGGCAGCTGAAAACCGTCACCGCGGTCGTAGTTGTAGAGGATATCCATGCCCATATCGGGGAATGCGCTGTGATGCGGGGTGGCGATGCTTGGGGCATACGACCTGATTCTGCACGACTACGGCCCCGACAAGGCCATAGGTTCAATCCACGTTGAGATTCCCGACACCCTATCGGCCCGTGATATCCACCTCCTGACCAGCACCATCCAGCATACTGTCTACAACAGATTCAGCGTCATGCTGACAGTCGGCATCTACGCAGTCCATAAAGACAATGACGAACTGTTCCAGCTTGGCAGCCGCATCCGCGAGGCCATGCTTTCACATCAGGGTGCAATAGGTTTCCACGGACTTCTCATCAACGAGAAGGAACGCTACGTTTCTTTTGACGTACTGCTGGACTTCAGCAGCGGGGACCGGACAGCACTGCGGAAAGCAATGGAGACCGATGTCTCCGCCATCCTGCCCGGATACAGGGCTGAAATCAATTTCGATACCGACTTTTCAGACTGACACATAGAAAGAC
>JAZQNT010000250.1:0-6912 GCA_045627505.1 Nocardioides sp. | reverse complement strand
CGACATAAAAGGTATGGATGCCGTCATGCTGGCTGCCACAGTCACCGCAGTGATGGATGCCGCAGCCTGCCACGATGGTGACATCTGCGCCTTCGCCGACAAAAAAGTCATTATAGACCATATCACGGAAGCCGGATTTGGTCAGAACGACCGGAATATGGACGGATTCGTTCTTCGTACCCGGAGCGATTTTAATATCAATGCCGTCCTTGTCCGTTTTGGACTCGATCACGATATTTTCGGAATTGCGGCGGAACGCTTTTTCTCCGTCAGAACGGATATTGACCGCGCCTTCGCCGGTACCCTTCATGTCCGCAACGATCGCAAGGATCTTTTCCTGAATTTCATTCAGCATTTCTGATCCACCTCCAGTCGGTTGCAGGAGCTGACGGTATCTGCCATGATTTTCGGATAAATTTCCTCAACGCTGCCGCGTGCGGAAACAGAGCCGTTCGCAACCAGAACGATCTCGTCAGCCAGACGGATGATGCGTTCCTGATGCGAAATGATCAGAATGGTCGCTTCCTTTTTATCATGGATTTCGCGGAATGTTTCCGTCAGACGGGCAAAGGACCACAGATCAATGCCTGCCTCCGGCTCGTCAAAAATCATCAGACCGCTTTTCCGCGCAAGCACGGTGGCAATTTCAATACGCTTGACCTCGCCGCCGGAAAGACTGGTATCGACATCGCGGTCAATATAATCTCTGGCGCACAGACCGACCTTCGTCAGATAGGCACAAGCGGTATCATGGCTTATTTTTTCGCCCGCTGCAACGTTGAGCAGGTCGCGCACCTTCATGCCCTTAAAGCGCGGCGGCTGCTGAAAACCGTAGGAAATGCCGCGGCGCGCACGCTCGGTTACGGACAGATCGGTGATTTCCTCGCCATTCCAGATGATTTTTCCCGAGATGGCAGGATTGATGCCCATGATCGTACGGGCAAGCGACGTTTTACCGCCGCCGTTCGGACCGGTGACAACAATAAATTTTTTATCCTCCACGGAAAGAGAAATATCCCTTAAAATGTCAATTGGACCGTTTTCTCCCTCCACACGGTAGGAAAGATTTTTGATTTCCAACATAGCTACGAAACCTCTTCTGATATATCTTTTTCTGCAAGCACTATAGCATATTTTTTCCTTTCTTGCAATGTTTATCCGAAGAATTATTTATGGGAACGAAAGCATAGGATTGCCACGCAGCCTTCGGCTGCTCGCAATGACAAAAACAGAAGCAGTTTCAAATTTGTCATTCTGAGCGAAGCGAAGAATCTATGCGACATCGAAAGCGGAAAGATTCTTCGGTCGCTGCGTTCCCTCAGAATGACAAAAACGGAGACCTTTTTGATTTTAACAGTTTTACGCTTTTATTTACCGGTATTGCACAGCCCTGTGCAATATTTTTCTTTATTTAATATAGTATGTGTTGCAATTTCTGTGCATTTGTGGTAATATTTATTAGAATAAGTATAGTTTCGTGAACACAGCGGCGAATGCCGCTACTAAAAATGATATTTTCAATTTCAGCATGAATATCATGCTGAAATGTTCACTTCACTGTAACTTGGTTGCGCAAAATGCACATTTCTATGTGCATTTTCTGCAAAACATATATTTTGCAGCCACGATTGCCATCGTGGGCGCAAAGTTATAGGTGAGAAAGGAGTTTTCCATGTACTCAAACGCCTATGTCTGGTCACGCGTTTTATCCTATCTGGAACAGCATTCGCCGTCGGCTGCCGTCATGTCCTACTTTGACGATGCCGACATTGTAGAGCTGAACGAAGAAAAGCTCGTGATCTATTCTCCCTCCCCGTTCCGCAAGGATGTGATCACCAGCCGCTACACCGAGCTGATCAAGGAAGCCATGCGCGATCAGTTCCAGACTGAAATTGAGCTGGTCGTTCTCGACGAAGAGGAATTTCCGCAGTATTCGCTGAACAAAAAACGCCGCACCTTTGTGGAATTCAATTCCGATTATATGCCCACGGTGGTGCGGATGGTCTCCGACGTGCTGCCCCTGACCCTGAGCGTCGACCGGGTGGCCCTGGTGGACAGCCTGACCGGCCAGATTTGGCCCTTGCCGCACATCCCCTGAACGCATCCGCCGGCGGGCGCCGGGCGCCCGTCGGCAGACAGCCAGCGCTGGTGCGGCACAGGATGGTGGGATGAGGATCCTCTTCGTCCACGGCGCCGGCGGCTTCGACGTCGACCGTGCGCTCGCCACTGCGATCGGCTCGAGGCTGGGGGCTCGCGTCGACATGCCACGCATCCCCGGCGACGACATGTCGGTGGAGGCCTGGGCCGCTCCGACCCGTCGACACCTGGCCGAGCTGGGCCCCGACGACGTGGTCGTCGGCCACTCGTTCGGGGCGACGGTCCTGCAGTGGGTGCTGGCGGAGCAGGCGTGGTCGCCCGGGCGGGCGCTGTTGCTGGCGATGCCCGACTGGTCCGTGGACGGGTGGGACGTGGCGCAGTACGTCCATCGCAGAGCGGAGCCCCCGATGCCGGTGACGCTGCACCACTGCCGCGACGACGAGGTGGTGCCGTTCGGGCACCTGGCGCTGAACGCGGCACGCCTGCCGTCGGCCGAGGCGATCGCGCACCCGCACGGTGGCCACCAGTTCGAGGGCCTCACCGACGCACTGGCGTCGGGGCTGTCGCGCCAAGGCTGACTGCCGCAGGCGGTAGGCGTCGGACGGAGCGCCCGGACCGGCCCGCACTCCGGATCTGTCAGTGCTCCGGGTGGATCAGCGGATGCGCTTCACCAGGTCCTTCAGCTGTCGATCGGCGGCCGCGGTCATCGTGGTGAGGGCGAACACCGTCGGCCAGATGTCGCCGTCGTCGAGGTGGGCGTCCTCGGTGAACCCGACCTCGGTGTAGCGCATCTTGAACTTGGAGGCGTGCTTCACGAAGGCGACGACATGGCCGTCGCGGGCCCAGGCCGGCATGCCGTACCAGGTCTTGGGCAGCAGGTCCGGTGCGAGTTCGCTGATGACCTGGTGCACGCGGTTCACGATGGCCTGCTCGTGGGCCGGCATCCCGGCGATGGTGTCGAGCAGGGCTTTCCGCTCGGTCTCGGCCTTCTTCGTGCCGGCCTTGCTCGCGGTCTTCACCTCGGCGGCGCGGGCCCGCATCGCCTCGCGCTCCTCGTCGGAGAATCCCTCGGGTGTGGTGTTCGTGGTCATGGCCAGTCCTCTCTCCTGGGCGGTGGTGCCCGCCGCGGTGGTCGCTCGCGCGGCGGGTGAGGCGCCCTCGCGTGGAACACGCTTCACCACGTCGACGATCGGAGGGACCGGAGTGTGACCGGGCGCAGGGCCGAGTGGGTTCAGTGGCCGAGTGGGTTCAGTGGCTGAGCGCCTGGTTCCCCACCACGTTCAGCAGGCGGAGCCGGTCCTCGTCCTCGCTGTGGGGGGCGGCGGTGAGCACCAGCAGCGCCTGGGACTGGTCCTCGGTGAAGAGCACCTGGCAGTCGAGCTCGATCGGGCCGACCTCGGGATGGATGAGCACCTTGTGGTCGGCGAAGCGGCGTGCCACCTCGTGTCGCTCCCACAGCGCGACGAACTCGGGACTGCGGCGCTGCAGGTCCCGCACCAGCTCGCCGGCACGCGAATGCGGTCCGCGTGAACCGTGCGCTGCTCGCAGGGACGCCACCAGTGCGCGGCTCTGACGGTCCCGGTCGCTCTCCGGGTAGCGCAGGCGTTCGGTCGCCGGGTGGACGAACCACCGGTGGATGTCGCTGCGTTCCAGGCCGGTGAACCTGGTGGCGTCGCCGAAGAGCGCCCGCGCCGGCCCGTTCTGCACCAGGGTCTCGGCCAGCTCCGTAATGATCATTGCGGGCGTGTCGGACAACCGGTCCAGCACCCGCATCAGCGCGGGCGCCACGTACTCCCCGGCGATCGAACGATCGGGGGCGTCGTGCCCGCAGACCCGGTGCAGGTAGTCACGCTCGTCGGGGGAGAGGCGCAACGCGCGAGTCAGGGCGGAGAGCATCTGGGTGCTGGGCTGCGGGCCGCGCCGCTGTTCCAACCGGGTGTAGTAGTCGGTCGACATGGTGGCCAGCTGGGCCACCTCCTCGCGACGCAGGCCAGGGGTACGGCGCCGGAGCCCGGCCGGCAGCCCGACGTCGCCGGGTTGCAGAGCCTGACGTCGGCGGGTCAGGAAGTCGGCCAGTGCGTCACGGTCCACCCCGCGATCCTAGGCCGTGTGGAGGTGGTCAGACACGGATCGTGGATCCCCCGATGAGTGATCCCTGCCGCCGGCGTGAGAACCGGCGAAGACTCGGGACATGAACATCACCGGACGCACCATCTTCATTCCCGGCGCCACCAGCGGCATCGGCCTGGCCCTGGCGCTCGCCCTGCAGGAGGCAGGGAACACGGTCGTGGTCGGCGGGCGCAGGACCCACCTGTTGGACCAGATCGCCGCCGATCATCCGGGCATCGGGACGGTGGCCGTGGACACCTCTGACCCTGGGAGCATCAGCGCCGCCGCGAAGGGCGTCGTGGAGAACTGGCCCGAGATGGACGTCCTCGTCGCCATGGCGGGCATCATGCGCCCCGAGGACTGGACCCGCTCCGGCTTCGCCGCCGGGGCGGAGGAGGTCGTCACCACCAACCTCCTCGGCCCGGTCCGGCTGATCGACGCCTTCATCGACCACCTCCTGCGGCGCCCCGAGGCGACCGTGGTGACCGTCTCCTCGGGCCTGGCGTTCGCGCCGCTGGCTGCGACGCCCACGTACAACGCGACGAAGGCCGCGATCCACATGCTCAGTGAGACGCTGCGACTGCAGTGGGCCGGCACCACTCTCTCGGTGGTCGAGCTCGAGCCCCCGTCGGTTGCCACCGACCTGATGCCGGGGCATGCCGACGACCCGTTCGCCATGCCGCTTGCGGACTTCGTCGCCGAGGTGATGGAGATCCTCGGCCGCGACCCGGACGTCCGGGAGGTCCAGGTGGAGCGGGTGAAGTTCCTCCGGCACGGTGAGGCGCGCGGCGACTACGACCAGGTCGTGGCGACCTTGAACCGCCTCGATGCCGTGGGCGGGTGAGCCCGTCCACGGCATCGAGGGGTACGTCGGTCAGGCGACGAGCTCGTCGATCTGGTTGATCGCGAGCGAGGAGCCCTCGATGACGCCCATGTCCAGCACCTGCTGCAGGGCCTCGGCGGAGGAGTAGGTGCCCACGTAGGTGGCCCGGGTGCCGCCGTTGTGCTCGACGAAGGAGTACACGTTCTTGCTCACCGGCATCGCCGTGTTCTTGGTGAACTGCGCGTCGAGCGCGAAGCCGTCGTCGAAGGTGAAGGAGTGGGGCTCGTCCACGGTCCTCACCTCCCAGTAGCCGTAGTACTTCTCGCCCTCGGGGTCGGTCATGTAGTAGTTCACCCGGCCGCCGGGGGTGAGGTCGTGGTCGACGAAGGTGGCAGGGCAGGTCGGCGGGCCCCAGACCCGTTCGAGCTGCCGGGGATCTGCGTACACCTCCCAGATCCGCTTCGGTGGGGCGGCGAATTCGGCGACGAGGGTGAGGGTCCGGGTGTCGAGGTCGTGCGAAACATCGGTGATGGGCATGGTGATCAGTCCTTCTGTGCGTCTCGGGTGGTCGTCTCCTGCTGGGTGGGGGGAACCGGTTCGGCGATGAGCTCGTCGATCCGGCTGATGCGGCCGCGCCAGAGGGACTCCAGCTCGGTGAGCATCGCGCCCACCGACCGCACCGCTGCCACGTCTCCGCTGGCCAGGGCTTCGCGACCGTGGCGACGCTTGGTCACCAGGCCCGCCCGTTCCAGGACGGCGACGTGCTTCTGCACCGCGGCGAAACTCATGTCGTACGACGCCGCGAGGGTGGAGACGGAGTGCTCCCCGGCCAGCACCCGACGCAGGATGTCGCGCCTGGTGCGGTCGGAGAGCGCGTGGAACCAGGCGTCTGCCCTGTCCTCGTCGGTTCCGTCCATGTAATCAACGTACAACTGACCGGTTGTACGTTGTCAAGGGTGCGTGCCGCGGCGCGCAGGTGGCGGTCGGGTCAGGATGCCGGACGGGCCGCACGCGCGCGCACCATGCGCGGTCGCATGAGCAGGTAGGTCACCACCACGAGCCCGACGGTGCCGACGGCCCGGTTCACGTCCAGGGCCGGGCGCCACGACAGCTCACCTGCGCGCAGCACGTAGGCCCCGGCGGGGCGTCCGGCCATCCCGAACCCTCCGCCCTCGCCCTCCTGCCCCTTCGGGTCCTGGCCCTTGCCGGCGCCGAAGCCCCCGGAGACCCAGGCCGCCGGGATGACGGTCGTGCCGTCCCGCTCCACCGGGTCACCGAAGACCCGTCGCACGCTCAACGCCTCTCGGGCCGTTGTCGCGATCTCTTCGATTCCCATCGTCGTCCTCCCTCGGGGTCCTCAGCACATCGTGCTCGGGGAAAGTCGCGGCGCAGGAGGGCACAAGGGCCTGGGACGACGGGGGCTTCCGGCTCTGGCACCCCGCGTGCCCGGGGTGCTGAGGGGCGGCCCGGGACGGTCACGCCGGGACGGGGAGGTCCTGCAGCCAGGTCTGCCACGACGGTTGCTCGCGCCGCGCGTAGTCAGCTGCGGCGGGGGAGAACAGGTACCCCCGGACGCCGGCGGTCGCCTCTCCGTCGGCCCCGTCGTGCGCGAACACGCGGAGCATCCCCGGCACCGGGGCGGTGAGCCGGAGCAGCGCCTGTCGCTCACCGACCCGCTCGATCGTTCCGGTGGTGCCGCGCACTTCCAGGGCGTCGCCCTCGTCGCCCATCCCCAGCTCCGCGCGCAGCGTCGACCACAGTGGCCCCGCGTCGCCGGCGTGGGAGGCGGTGGCCTCGAACTGGGTGGCCTCCTGGCCGGGGAAGTGCGTCAGGTAGAGGCGCAGGCTGTCGAAGAACGGCTTCCAGCTGGCGCCCATGTCCTC
>JAZQNT010000249.1:0-2025 GCA_045627505.1 Nocardioides sp. | reverse complement strand
CCCCGTCGCTTGACCCGCCGCCACACCTGACGGCCTGAGGTCGGCCCCGCCCTGCACCCGCGGGGCGTCGCCGACACAGTTGCTGGTGGGGCGCCCACGGCGAGGAGTGGGCGGACCTCGGGATGACCGCCCGACGCCGCCCCCTACCCTCAACGGGTGACATCAACCCTTACCTCGGCCGACGAGTCCCCGGCCGTTCCCGACAAGCTCGACAAGCGCGTCCTCGTGATCGCGGGTGTGGTGGTGCTCGGCGCCATCATGTCGATCCTCGACATCACCGTCGTCTCCGTCGCCCTCCCCACCTGGGAGCGCGAGTTCGGCGCGACCACCACGGACGTCGCCTGGACCCACACCGCCTACACCTTGGCGCTGGCGGTGGTGATCCCGCTGACCGGCTGGGCGGCCGACCGCTTCGGCCCCAAGCGCCTCTACATCGTGGCGCTCGCCCTGTTCACCCTCGGCTCGGTGCTCTGCGCCTTCGCCACCTCGCTGCCGATGCTGATCACCTTCCGGGTCCTGCAGGGCTTCGGCGGCGGCATGCTGATGCCGCTGGGCATGACCATCCTGACCAAGGCGGCCGGCCCCGACCGGATCGGCCGGGTGATGGCCGCGATGGGTGTGCCGATGCTGCTCGGCCCGATCTTCGGGCCCATCCTCGGCGGCTGGCTGATCGACAACCTGTCGTGGCACTGGATCTTCCTGATCAACCTGCCCATCGGCATCGGCGCCATGGTCTACGCCTGGTTCGCGCTGGACGCTGACGACGTGCATCCCTCGGAGACCTTCGACTTCGTCGGCGTGCTGCTGCTCTCCCCCGGCCTGGCGCTGTTCCTCTACGGCATCTCCTCCATCCCGGAGGCCAAGCAGGTGCACGGCACGATCTTCACCAACACCGTCGTGGGCTGCGCCCTGGCCGGCGTCGCGCTGATCGCTGCGTTCTGCTTCTGGGCGCTGAACAAGCGCAACGCCCACCCGCTGCTCGACCTGACGCTGTTCCGCAACCGCAACCTGACCGTCGCGGTGATCGCGATGATCCTGTTCGGCATCGCGTTCTCCGGCTCCAGCCTGCTGCTGCCGAAGTTCTTCCAGGACGTCCAGTCGTTCAGCCCCACCGGCTCGGGCGGCATGCTCGCACCCCAGGGCATCGGCGCGATGGTGATGATGCCGATCGCGGGCGCGCTCGTGGACCGCATCGGACCGGGCAAGATCGTCCTCACCGGTGTCGCCCTGGTGACCGCCGGCCTGGGCATGTTCGCCCTCGTCGGGTACGACACCGGCAAGCTGTTCGTCTTCGCCTCGCTCTTCGTCATGGGCCTGGGCATGGGCGCCACGATGATGCCGATCATGACCGCCGCCCTGGCCACCCTGCGCGAGGCCGCGATCGCCCGCGGCTCGACGATGATGAACATCATCAGCCAGGTCGGCAACGCCTGCGGTGCGGCGATCTTCTCGGTGCTGTTCATGGACAACCTGCTCTCCTCCAAGGAGGCGCAGGGCGCGATGGCGATCAACGGCTTCGAGGCCGAGAACGGCGTGGCGGCCGACCCCTCGGTGCTGGCCGGCATCGCCCAGCAGGTGGGCCTCGACCCGGCCACGTTCACCGTCGACGGTGCCTTCACGGCCCTGGCCAGCACCTTCACCGACACCTTCGTGATCGCCACCGTGCTGATCGCGCTGGTGCTGGTGCCCGCGCTCTTCCTGCCGCGCCACAAGGTGGCGCCACCGGAGGGTGTGATGGTCGGGCACTGACCCGCGCCACCCACACCGCAGGGCGTCGTCCGGAAAGGGCGGCGCCCTGTGCCGTTCCTGCGGCATGATCGCCCCTCGAGATCGCCACTGGATCGCCACTGGATCGCCGAGGGGGGCGGGACGCAGGATGACGGAGGGCTTCGTGCGCGAGGAGTGGGAGTGGATGGCGGACCTGGTCAGGTCCGGTGAGCTGGTCGACGTCGAGGTGACCGAGCACCCCGAGTACCCGCTGTACGTGGTGCTCGACGACGAGGTGTGCGTCGAGTTCGACCACTG
>JAZQNT010000248.1:0-2026 GCA_045627505.1 Nocardioides sp. | reverse complement strand
GACCGCTTGGCCTCCGACTTCATCAAGACCGGCAAGGGCCAGCGCAAGACCCGGGCGCTCAAGCGCCTCAAGGTCGTCAACGCCTTCCTCACCACGACCAACTCGCCCACGGGCATGGTCCTGGACGCCGTCCCGGTGATCCCGCCGGAGCTGCGTCCCATGGTCCAGCTCGACGGTGGCCGTTTCGCCACCAGCGACCTGAACGACCTGTACCGCCGCGTGATCAACCGCAACAACCGGCTCAAGCGCCTGCTCGACCTGGGTGCTCCGGAGATCATCGTCAACAACGAGAAGCGCATGCTCCAGGGGGCCGTCGACTCTTTGTTCGACAACGGCCGTCGTGGTCGTCCGGTCACCGGACCGGGCAACCGTCCCCTGAAGTCGATCTCGGACATGCTCAAGGGCAAGCAGGGTCGTTTCCGTCAGAACCTGCTCGGCAAGCGTGTCGACTACTCGGGCCGTTCGGTCATCGTCGTCGGCCCGCAGCTCAAGCTGCACCAGTGCGGTCTGCCCAAGCAGATGGCGCTCGAGCTGTTCAAGCCGTTCGTCATGAAGCGTCTGGTCGACCTGAACCACGCGCAGAACATCAAGAGCGCCAAGCGCATGGTCGAGCGTGCTCGTCCGGTCGTGTGGGACGTCCTCGAAGAGGTCATCACCGAGCACCCCGTGCTGCTCAACCGCGCGCCCACGCTGCACCGTCTGGGCATCCAGGCGTTCGAGCCCCAGCTGATCGAGGGCAAGGCCATCCAGATCCACCCGCTCGTCTGCTCGGCCTTCAACGCCGACTTCGATGGTGACCAGATGGCCGTGCACCTGCCGCTGAGCGCCGAGGCCCAGGCCGAGGCACGCGTCCTGATGCTGTCGACGAACAACATCCTGAAGCCGTCCGACGGCCGTCCCGTGACCATGCCCACCCAGGACATGATCATCGGTCTGTACTTCCTGACGCTCGAGCGTTCGGGTCACATCGGCGAGGGTCGCGCGTTCAGCACGGTTCCCGAGGCGATGATGGCCTTCGAGCGCAACGAGATCTCGCTGCAGAGCCACGTCAAGATCCGCATCAACGGCGAGATCCTCGACACGACGCTGGGCCGCGCGATCTTCAACGAGGCGCTGCCGGACGACTACCCGTTCGTCAACCACCAGGTGGGCAAGAGCCAGCTGGGCGTCATCGTCAACGACCTTGCCGAGCGCTACTCCAAGGTCGACGTCGCCAACGCGCTGGACAACCTCAAGGACACCGGCTTCCACTGGGGCACCCGCTCCGGCGTGACGGTCTCCATCGAGGACGTCGTGACGCCTCCGCGCAAGCAGGAGATCCTCGGCGGCTACGAGACGCAGGCTGCCAAGGTCCAGACGCAGTTCGACCGCGGTCTGATCACCGAGGACGAGCGCCGTCAGGAGCTCATCGAGATCTGGACGCAGGCCACGGCCGACGTCACCGAGGAGATGCTCAAGGGCTTCACCGAGGACAACCCGATCTGGATGATGGTCGACTCCGGTGCCCGCGGAAACATGATGCAGGTCCGTCAGATCGCCGGTATGCGTGGTCTGGTGGCCAACCCGAAGGGCGAGATCATTCCTCGCCCGATCAAGGCCAACTTCCGTGAGGGCCTGTCGGTCGTCGAGTACTTCATCGCGACCCACGGTGCTCGTAAGGGACTGGCCGACACGGCGCTTCGTACCGCCGACTCGGGCTACCTGACGCGTCGACTCGTCGACGTCAGCCAGGACGTCATCATCCGCGAGGAGGACTGCGGCACCGAGCGTGGTCTCAAGCAGGTCATCGCGACGAAGACCGACGACGGCCGCCTGGTCGCCGCCGAGAACGTCGAGACGGCTGCGTACTCGCGTACCGCCGCCACCGATGTCACCAACGAGGCCGGCGACGTGCTGATCCCCGCCGGTGGCGGGCTCGGCGACGTCGAGATCGCTCGCCTCATCGCCGAGGGCGTCGAGGAGATCAAGGTCCGCACGGTCCTGACCTGCGAGGCCAAGGCCGGTACCTGCGCGAAGTGCTACGGAC
>JAZQNT010000247.1:0-4992 GCA_045627505.1 Nocardioides sp. | reverse complement strand
GCTCTCGCCGCTGAGGTGGAGGAGGACGAGGCGGAACTCCGCCGCCGAAAGGACCAGGAGGAGAAGGTCGCCGAGCAGTTCGCTGCCGCCGCGGCCGCGTTCTCCGCCGAGACGCCCGCCGCTGAGGAGCCTGCCGCCGAGGAGCCTGCCGCCGAGGAGCCCGCCGCAGCGGAGGAGCCCGCCGAGGAGCCCGCCGAGGAGCCCGCCGAGGAGACCACCGAGGCCAGCGTCGCATCGGCCGTCACCGCCTCTGCCCGCTTCACCGCCCGCAAGGCCGCCCCGACCGGTCGCACCCTCGCTGCCAGCGTCGCGGCCAAGAACACGCGCCCGAACAAGGCCACCTCGCCGTCTTCGACCCTGACCGCGTCGGCCAACATCGGTGAGGTCTCCCGGGGCCAGTCCCTCGACCTGAGCAACGTCGGAGAGGCGCTTAAGACCCTCACCGCGTCGATGCCCAAGTTCGACCTCAGCGCGGCCAAGACGTTCCGCCGCAGCACCGGGCGCGAGACCGGCATCGAGAAGGCCCCCCTCGCCCGCGTCAACATCCCGTTCGACTCCGCGCTCACCGCGTCGGGCAACCGGGGTGCTGACCACGGCATCATCAAGAACGCATTCAACCAGAACCGCTTCGGCAGTCAGCCGAACGCGGACGGTACCCTGACCGCCGCGTCGTGGTGCGCCCCGTCCGAGACCCAGTACTCGTTCGTCACTGACTACGTGGTGGACGGCATTGCCACCGTTGAGGAGATCAAGGCCGAGCGCGGCGGCGTCTGGGTCACCCAGGGCCCGTCCAAGTCGCCCCGCGACGCGGACACCTTCGGCTTCAACCAGACCGAGGCGCAGGCGCTCGCGCGCGTCCCGAAGACCTTCGAGACGCTGGAGTGCCCGGACTTCGAGGAGACCCGTCTGGAGGCCGTGGGCTACGGCATCAAGATCCCGATCCTCACCGAGTCGGCGTACCCCGAACTCGTCGCGGACATCTTCCAGTACGCCAACGTCATGCAGGCGCACAAGATGAACGCCCGCAAGATCGCGGACATGGTGGCCAAGTCCACCGCCATCACCCCGCAGGAGGTCGGCGGTACCCACCTCGACACCATCGAGGCCCTGACCCGCGTCGCTCTCAAGAAGCGCCGCTGGTTCAACCTCGGCGAGAACGCCGTGATGGAGGTGAAGTTGCCGCAGGTGGCCAAGGAGATGTTCCGCTTCGACATGGCCCGCCGCGTCAACGCTCCGGTGGAGGCCGTCACCGACGCCCAGATCGCCACGCACTTCTCGGTGGCTCGCCTGAACGTCGAGTACGTGAACGACTTCGGCACGCAGGACGCCTCGTTCCTCGCTGACGGCTCGTGGCCCGAGACCCTCTCGGCGCTGGTCTACCCGCACGGCACCTTCGCCGCCGCGGTCAAGGACGTGGTGAACATCTCCGCGACCTACGACGCTGCCTCGCTGAAGATCAACGAGTACCTCGGTCTGTTCTTCGAGCAGGGCTACGCGATGGTCCACACCGGCTACGACTCCGCGCTCGTGACCATCCGTACCAACACCTCGGGTCTGACCGGCGCGTCGGCCATCGGCGGAATCACCGGTTCGTTCTGATCCGGCTGGGGCGGGGTGTGTTTCTAGAAACATCCCGCCCCTTCCGAACCCGTACGAACTAAAGCGCCCCACGGAGGGAACCCAGTGAGCACTCTCGTCAAGCACAGCCGCGTGGTGGCCGCAGCCATCGCGCCCGACCCCCTGCCGTCCTCGATCCTCGATCACGCGACCGTGGTGGACGAGAAGCGCGACTTCTTCCACCGTGGCGACGAGGAAGTGCAGGAGAGCCAGTCCCACCTCACGGTGGCTGACCGCCCGTTCGACGTCTGCGGCGACGCCCGGGAGCCCCTCGACTACGACACGTTCCCGGACGTCCACCAGTGGCTCCCCGGCTTCACCTTCGAACTCCACGCAGAGGCCAAGTGCTCGCAGATGGATTCGGACGAGGAGTCCGTCGCATCCGCGCTGAGCGACGCCTTCGCTCGCACCGAGGGCCGCGGCGTCGAGCGCGCCATCAAGGCCAACCGCTTCCGCTCCCGTGGTGACAGTGACTCAACCATCGTGTGGAATGCCCCGGTGTCCGCCGTCCAGTCTTTCACCGAGGTCACCCTCCCGGAGGCTCTGGCGGCGCTGGAGGCGTACATGGCCGTCCACTACGGCGGCGTCCCGCTGATCCACATGCCCCGCGCCGCTGCCGTGATGCTGGGCGAGAAGGTCAAGTGGGTCGGCGGCAAGGCGTTCACCCTGCTCGGATCGCCGGTCGCGATGGGCGGTGGGTACGACGAGACATTCGTTGATCAGGACGAGCCCTTCGCTTTCGACCTGTACGCTACGGGCGGCGTCTACATCGAACGCACCGGAGCGACGGAACCCACCGTCCTCCCGACCCTCCCCGGAGACGGATTGGAGCCCAACATGCTCATGGCCACCCAGACGCGGCAGTACCGCGCCGTTATCGACGGACCCATCGTGGTCGCTCGCTCGGAGCGTATCCAGTGACCGCCGTGAAGCGCGAGGTCTTCGTGCCCTTCGAGATCGGGCAGAGCAAGCAGGACATGGCGGTCCGCCTCCTTGAGGCCGCTGAGATCGCCGGGCTGCCCGCTGACGACGTCAGCATGTCCCTCGGGGGCTTCTTCATCACCGAGGCCCTGTCGGACGCTCTGTGGGCCCAGCAGGGCGCCGGTGACGCTGACGCTGACGCTGGCGCTGACGCAGACGCTGACGCTGACGCTGACGCTGGCGCTGACGCTGGCGCTGACGCAGACGCAGACGCTGACGCTGACGCAGACGCTGACGCTGGCGCTACCGACGCAGACGCTGGCGCTGACGCTGGCGCTCCCGACGCAGACGCTGACGCAGACGCGGACGCTGACGCTGACGCTGGCGCAACCGACGCTGACGCTGACGCTGGCGCAGCCACCGACGCTGACGCTGAGGCAGTGACCATCAAGAAGACTTCCGGCTCGCGCGCCGCGAAGAAGAAGAACTGAAACGGAAGGTAGGTTAGACAATGGCGAACGAGCCCTACGCACAGGTGAAGGGCAAGGTCATCCGGATCACCCGGACTGACGCTTGCGGAGTGCCCCTCGCGGGTACGGGAACTGTCACCGTGTCCAAGCGCATCTCCTCGGTCACGCTTGAGGAGCAGTCGGAGAGCGGCACGGACGTCCGTGACCGCAACTTCGGTGACGAACTGACGGTCGTCGACGACTCGTACGAGGAGACCATCGGCTACACCGCTGACATCGCGCTCAACGGGGTGGACCCGTTCGTCATCACGGCGCTGACCGGTGCCCGCCTGATCAAGGACGCTGCGGGCGATGTGATCGGTTTCGGCAAGGGCCGCACGGTGGACATCGACAACACCCACTTCGCGCTGGAAATCTGGACCAAGTTGGCGGGCAACATCTGCGACGCCACGACCGGTCACCGGAAGTGGGGCTACACCCCCTTCCCACACCTCTGGGGCGGTCGTCTCGGCGGCTTCACCTTCGAGAACGGCACGGTCAACTTCACCATCAGCGGCGCGAAGACCGCCCAGAGCAACCGCTGGGGCGCGGGTCCGTTCGAGGTCACCCGCGACGAGGCTGGCCTGCCGTCCGTGCTGCACGAGCCCCTGCTGCCCGACGAGATGTTCCAGAACATCACCGTCACGCTCGACCCCCCGGACCCGGTCTACGGGTCTTTCCCGCTCGCCTCGGTCTAGAAGGATTCGGGCTGGGATTCTTCGGGGTAGGCTCCTTCGGGGGCGGGGAAATCTAGTCCGGGTGGGCACGGGGCCTGACGAGAGGGGCGGCACTTACGCGGTGCCGCCCCTTTCTGTGCTCTACACTCTGCACCGCCAATGTTTCTAGAAACTTAAGGAGACCCCACATCATGGCCGTTGAAGAAGTGCCCTACCCCGACATCGGGAAGAAGGATTGGGGGAACGACCTGCTGGCGTTCTTCTCGAACTACGTCTCCCGCAAGCGCCTGACCGCTGACGCCGCCCTGCCCTCGACCGAGATCGGCGGCGCGCTCAACCGTGCAGCCCGGCGCGCACTCGACGACATCGTTCTCGACGACCTCGGCACCAGTGACGGCCAGATGACCGCGGTCGTCGAGAACGAGGACAGCCAGTTCCGGGATGCACTTAATGCCGCCATCGGGGGTGCCGCGACGGGCCTCAACTTTCGACTGGACCCGGCAGGAGACACGCTCGTCGGCGCGCTCGACGGGCAGGCCACCGTGCAGAAGATGGTCGTCTACACCGACTCCACGGGCACCAATCCCTACCGGTGGCCGTACGTCACCGCGACGGGGATCGCTGACCTCTGGCCCGACACCTACCTCGGCTTCCACGAGTGGAAGTACGACACCACCGAGGATGGTTACAACCTGCGCGAAGTGCTGAACAGCGCGCCCGGCTACATCCCGGGCAGCACCGGGGGCATCACCACACGGCTCTCGGACACCTTCAACCGCGTCGCATCTGACGTGATCGGGACCAATCCGCAGACTGGCCCCGCGTGGGTTGCAGGTGCCTCCAATGCGGCAGGAAACTGGGCGCTGGACGGGTCGAAGATGGTGCGCCAGACTTCCGCCGCGGTCGGCGCAGTCATGGTCGATCTCGGTGCGACTGGAGACACGGTTCTGACCCTGACCGGGGTCACGATGTCGACCGTGGGCGACACCGCCAATCGGGAACTTAACGTCAACTTCCGAACGACTGCGAATGGAAGCGTCGCTCTCCGCCTACGCCTCCAAGTAGCGACCAGCGGGGCCGTGGCCTACCACCTTCTCAAGACGATCTCTGACGCCTCCACGACTCTCGCGACGGGTACGGCAAACCCGATCCCCGCGAACACGGCGGCGACCACCTTCGATATCTCGATCGCGACGGTCGGTCGTGTAGTGACCTGTGTTGTCAACGGTGTCACGCTCGCCCACACGCTCTCCGAGGCTGACCATGTA
>JAZQNT010000246.1:0-5473 GCA_045627505.1 Nocardioides sp. | reverse complement strand
GCCCTGCTCGCGGACGGCTGCGAGGCCGGGGGACGGGTCGGGAACCCCGAGGCGTTCGCCCTGCTCCAGCAGGTGGCTGACCTCGGCGTTCCGGTCTGGCTGCGCGGGGGCATCGGACTGCCCACGGCCGCCGCCGTGATCGCCGGCGGTGGCGTCGGCGTGGTCCTGGACGCCCAGCTCGGCCTGCTCAAGGAGGCCGAGCTCCCCGAGGACACCGGCGCGGCACTGCGCGCCATGGACGGCTCGGAGACCCGCGTGGTCGGTGGGCACCGCGTGTATCTGCGACCCGACCTGCCCGCCGCGGCACTGCCCGCCGACAGCACTCCCGTGCAGGTCGCCGACCTGCTCGGGGACGCCCTGCACACCGACCTGGTCCCGTTCGGCCAGGACGCGGGCGTGGCCAGCACCTGGGCGCAGCGGTTCGTCACCGTGGGCGGAGCGGTGCAGGCAGTGCAGCGCTCCGTGGCCGACCACCTGGACGCCGCCGTCACCCACGCCCCGCTCGCCCCCGGCGCCGGGGTCGCGGGAGCGCACGGGACCACCTACCCGATCGTGCAGGGTCCGATGACCCGCGTCTCCGACCGAGCCGAGTTCGCCGCGGCCGTCGCGGAGGGCGGCGGCCTGCCGTTCCTGGCCCTGGCCCTGATGCCGGCGCACGAGGTGCGCGAGCTGCTCAGCGCCACCCGCACCCTGCTCAAGGACCGTCCCTGGGGCGTCGGCCTGCTCGGCTTCGCCCCGCCCGAGCTGCTCGCCGAGCAACTGGCCGCGGTGCACGAGGCGGCCCCACCCTTCGCGCTGGTGGCCGGCGGACGCCCGTCGCAGTCAGCCGCGCTGGACGCCGCCGGGATCCAGTCCTACCTGCACGTCCCGTCCCCGGGGCTGCTGGACCGGTTCCTCGCCGACGGGGCGCGTTCCTTCGTCTTCGAGGGCCGCGAGTGCGGCGGGCACGTCGGGCCTCGTTCGTCCTTCGCGCTCTGGGAGGCCCAGGTCGAGCGTCTGCTCGAGGCGGACCACCCGCAGGAGCTGCGGGTGCTGCTCGCCGGCGGCATCCACGACGCCCGTTCAGCCGCGATGGCGGCCACCGTGCTCGCCCCGCTGGCCGCCCGGGGGGCGCAGTGCGGGGTGCTGATGGGCACCGCCTACCTGTTCACCGCCGAGGCCGTGGACGCAGGGGCCGTGCTGGAGACCTTCCAGGACGTGGCCCTGGACTGCGACCGGACGGTCCTGCTGGAGACCGCGCCCGGGCACGCCACCCGGTGCGTGGAGACCGACTTCGTCCGCGCGTTCGCGGACCGCAAGGCCGACCTCGAGGCCGCCGGCGTGGATGCGAGCGAGCGCTGGGCCGAGCTGGAGCAGCTCAACCTGGGCCGTCTGCGGATCGCCTCCAAGGGCCTGGTGCGCGTGGACGGCGACCTCGTCGACGCCGACCCTGCGCGGCAGCTGGCCGAGGGCATGTTCATGATCGGCTCGGTCGCCACCCTGCGTGACGACGTCACCACGATCACCGAGCTGCACGCCTCGGTGAGCGCCGGGAGCGTGGGCTGGATGCGCGAGCACCTCGGTCTGGGCCACTCCGCCCGGGAGCGAACGCAGGTGCGCGAGTCCGACCCGTTCGACGTCGCGATCGTCGGGATGGAGTCGTTCCTGCCCGGTGCGGTGGGCGCGGAGCGGTTCTGGGCCAACGTGCTGGCCGGCACCGACCACGTCACCGAGGTACCCGGCGAGCGCTGGGACACCTCGCTGTACTTCGACCCCGACACCTATGAGAAGCGCGGGTCTGCCCAGGGCGGGGGTCAGGGCGCGGGGCGCACCACCCCGTCGAAGTGGGGAGGCTTCCTGGAGGCGGTCGGGTTCGACCCCCTCGCGCACGGCATCCCGCCTGCCTCCCTGGCCGCGATCGAGCCCGTCCAGCTGCTCAGCCTCGAGGTGGCCACCCGCGCCCTGGCCGACGCCGGCTACGCGACCCGGCAGTTCGACCGGGAGCGTGCCTCGGTGATCTTCGGCGCCGAGTCCGGCAACGAACTCGGCGGCGCCTACGGCGTCCGTGCCTTCCTGCCCCAGCTCTTCGGCCGGGTGCCCGAGGAGCTCGACGACTGGCTGCCCAGCCTGACCGAGGACTCCTTCCCCGGCGTGCTGGCCAACGTGATCGCCGGGCGCATCGCCAACCGTCTCGACCTGGGCGGGGTCAACTACACCGTCGACGCCGCCTGCGGGTCCTCGCTGGCCGCCCTCGACGCAGCCTGCAAGGAGCTGCGCGCCCAGAGCTCCGACCTGGTGATCGTGGGTGGTGCCGACCTGCACAACGGGCTCAACGACTACCTGATGTTCTCCTCCGTGCACGCCCTCTCGCCGTCCGGACGCTGCCGCACCTTCGACGCCGCCGCCGACGGGATCGCCCTCGGGGAGGGGATCGCCGCGGTGGTGCTCAAGCGGCGGGTGGACGCCGAGCGCGACGGGGACCGGATCTACGCGGTGATCGACGCAGTCGCCGGCTCGTCCGACGGACGCCACCTGGGCCTCACCGCGCCGCGCAAGGAGGGCCAGCAACGGGCCGTGTCCCGGGCGCTCGATGCATCCGGCGTCGAGCTGGACGAGATCGGGCTGGTCGAGGCGCACGGCACCGGCACCGTGGTCGGCGACCGCACCGAGATGGCCACCCTCACCGAGCTGTTCGCCGAGGCGGGGGTGGCGCCCGGATCGGTGGTGCTCGGCTCGGTGAAGTCCCAGATCGGGCACACCAAGTGCACGGCCGGACTGGCCGGACTGATCAAGGCCGCCAAGGCGATCCACCACGGCGTGCTCCCACCCACGATCAACCTGGTCGAGCCCAACCCGTACCACGACCCGGCCGCGTCGCCGTTCCGGTTCCTGGACAAGCCCCGCCCGTGGGCGGACCACACCCGCCGCGCTGGGGTCAGCGCCTTCGGCTTCGGCGGCACCAACTTCCACGCCGTCCTCTCCTCCCACGACGGCGGGGAGCGTCCGGCGCACGGGGTCGCGGAGTGGCCGGCCGAGCTGTTCCTGGTCCGTGGCGTGGACGAGGCGTCCGCCGCGCGCACGGTTGCCGACCTGACCACGGTGGTGGACGGCGTGCTCGCCGCCGACCCCTCGGCCCAGCGGCACCGCCTGCGTGATCTGGCCCGCACCGTCTCCACGTCGGGGCGCGGACCGGTCCGGGCGGCGTTCGTCGCCGCCTCGTTCACCGAGCTGCTGGAGCGCCTGCACGAGGTCGCAGCGACGGGGCTCGACGTCGCGGAGCCGCCACCGGGCACGGTGGCCTTCCTCTACCCCGGGCAGGGCAGCCAGCGTCCCGGGATGCTCAGCGACCTGTTCGTCACCATGGGCGGCCTCGACGACCTGGTGCGACTGGCCGAGCCGTGGGCGCCCGCACTCTTCCCGCCCGCCGCGTTCAGCCACGAGGCGCGGGTCGCCCAACGGGCCGCGATCACCGCCACCGACACCGCCCAACCGGCCCTCGGCGTGAGCGCCCTGGCCATGACCCGGCTGCTGCGCCGGGTCGGCGTCACGCCCGACGTCGCGGGTGGGCACTCCTACGGCGAGCTGGCGGCGCTGGCCGCCGCCGGGTCCTTCGACGACGCCACCCTGATCGCGCTCTCCGCCGCCCGAGGACGGGCGGTGCTGGCCGCGGTCGAGGCGTCCGGGGGCGACCCCGGTGCGATGGCCGCGATCGCCCTGGGCGTGGAGGAGGTGCGGGAGCGACTGGCCGACTTCCCCGGTGTGGTGGTGGCCAACCACAACGCACCACGTCAGGTGGTGGTCTCCGGCCCGACGCGCAGCGTCCGCGCCGCCGTCGAGGCATGGGAGTCCGACGGCGTGCGGGCCACCCTGCTCCCGGTCGCCTGCGCCTTCCACTCCCCGCTCGTGGGCTCGGCCAGCACCGCGTTGGCCGACGCGCTCGCCGGTGCCGAGGTGGCGGCGCCGCAGTTCCCGGTCTGGTCCAACGTCACCGCCGAGCCGTACCCCGGCCAGGACGTGGATGCCGTGCGGGAGCTGCTCGCCGCCCAGGTGAGCGAGGGCGTGCGGTTCGTCGACCAGGTGGAGTCGATGTACGCCGCCGGGGCGCGGGTCTTCGTCGAGGCCGGACCCGGACGGGTGCTCTCCGGCCAGGTCGCCAGGATCCTCGGCGACCGGCCGCACACGGTGGTGGTCACCGACGTCCCGGGCGAGAACGGGGTGCGACGGTTCCTCGAGGCGCTGGCCCAGCTGGCACTGCTGGGCGTCGAGGTGGACCCCGGCCCGCTCTTCGCGGAGCGGGCCACGGCCCTCGACCTGGCGTCATGGCCGTTGAAGGCCCCCGGGTGGACCGTGGACGGCGCGTTCGTGCGGCGGGCCGACGGCACGGTGCTCCCCAACAGCTACCAGCCGGCCGACACCCTGCCTGCGCTGGCCCTGTCCACCGGGAGGTCGGCGGCAGACCCGCCGACGTCCCCCGCAGAACCCGCGACCCACGCGGCCAGCCCGGAGGTTCTGGTGCCCGACACCCGGTTCGACCACGATTCCACTGCGCCGGTGCCGGCCACGGCGGCCGAGGCCGTCGTCGCCGAGTACCTACGCTCGATGCGCCAGGTGGTGGCTGCGGAGCGCGACGTCGTGCTGGCCTACCTGGGTGCGCCACCGGCAGGCAGCGCGGTGAGCACCCAGGCCGCGCCCCGCCCCGTCCCTGCGGCGGAGGCACCGTCCGCGACCATCGAGGCGGCTCCTCTCCAGGTGGCCCCGCTCCCCCGGGAGGCTGCGTCGCCGGCTCCCGTGCTCGACGTGCTGGCCGCGGTGCGCGAGGTGGTCGCCGCCCGCACCGGCTACCCCGTCGACATGCTCGACGCCGACCTCGACCTCGAGGCCGACCTCTCCATCGACTCGATCAAGCGGATCGAGATCGTCGGAGAACTCGCCGAGACGATCGGACTGGGATCGCCCGGACCCGGCGGCGCGGCAGGACCGGGCCCCGAGCTCGCCGACCACCTGGTCGAGGAACTCTCACGACACAAGACCCTGCGCGCCATCGTCGCCTGGATCGAGGACCGGCTCGCGGTCCCCGCCACCGCTGCCGACCCGGGCGTCGCCGAGCCTGCGGAGGGCACGGCCGAGGAACCCACCGCGGGCGCAGCGACCGCCACCGTGCAGCACGGCGCCGTGCTGCACGGCGCCAGACTGCACGGTGAGGCGCTGCTGACCGCGGTGCAGGAGGTGGTCGCCGCCCGCACCGGTTACCCCGTCGACAT
Source organism: Nocardioides sp. (assembly GCA_045627505.1). GTDB lineage: Bacteria > Actinomycetota > Actinomycetes > Propionibacteriales > Nocardioidaceae > Nocardioides. The sequence continues at coordinate 233 of JAZQNT010000246.1, read as the reverse complement.
GCTCGACGCCGACCTCGACCTCGAGGCCGACCTCTCCATCGACTCCATCAAGCGGATCGAGATCGTCGGAGAACTCGCCGAGAGGATCGGACTGGGCTCACCCGGAGGCACTGAGGCAGGCCCGGGCGCCGAGCCCGCCGACCACCTGGCCGAGGAACTCTCACGACACAAGACGCTGCGCGCCATCGTCGCCTGGATCGAGGACCAGCAGGCTCCGGCCGCCAAGGCGGCAC
>JAZQNT010000245.1:0-1892 GCA_045627505.1 Nocardioides sp. | reverse complement strand
GTCCACGCCAGCAGCACCGCGATCGGCAGCGCGCCCTCGGCGAAGGTGGCGCCCCAGCTGAGCGTCCCCTCCTCCTGCCCGGACTCCAGCCCGCACCAGGCGACCGAGACCACGTCGGCCACCGCCGCACCCGGCGTCAGCTCCAGCCACCGGGCCACCGAGTCCGGCACCACGCCCACGACGGTGCCGACCAGCGCCAGCACCATCACCGGCGCCGAGGTGAGCTGCGCCGCCTCCGCGGTGCGGGTCCAGGAGGCGGTCCAGATCGCCAGCGCGGCGAAGGTGCCCACCGCGGCGAGCAGCCCGACCACCAGGAGCAGTGCGTTGGTCGGCATCGAGCCACCGGACAGCGCCACCGCGGGAACGGCGAGCAGGGCCCCGACGATCCCGATCGCGGCGCCGGGCAACGCCATCGAGACGATCAGCTCGAGGTCGCGGACCTCACCGGTGCGCAGGCGCTTGAGCACCAATTCGTCGCGTCGGGTGACGAACATCGAGAGCAGGTTGTAGTAGACGGGGAAGAGCAGCGCCACCAGCCAGGCGGAGGTGACCGTGGTGGCCACTCCCCGGTCCGAGTCCCCGGAGGTCGTCAGGAGCAGCAGCAGCGGCAGCAGCGGCATCACGAGGCCGTAGACCAGCGTGGTCCGGTTGCGCAGCATCAGCGTCAGGTTGAAACGGGCCAGCCCCAGGACGCGGCGGCCGGAGAAGCCAGCGGCGGGGGTGGGGGTGCTGGCGGGGGTGCTGGCGGTGGTGCGGGTACGGGTGCTCATGCGGTTGCTCCTCGAGCGGTGGTGGGACGAGTGGGGGTCTCCTCGGCGTCGGCGGCCACCGCCAGGAACACCGACTCCAACGTGGCGGTGCGCGCGTCCAGCAGGTCCAGCCGCACTGCCCGCTGCGCGGCCAGGGCCAGCACCTCGGTGAGGACGGGCTGCAGGTCGGGGACCCGCAGCACGGTGCGTGCCCCGTCCCGGGCCATCGCCACCACCGGGAGACCGGGCAGGTCGGCGAGCGCGAGGAGGAACCCCTCGTCGTCGCAGACGAAGGAGATCTCCGACGGGTGCCCCGCGACCACTTCGGCCACCGTGCCCTCCCGCACCACCCGACCCGCACGCATGATCGAGACCCGGTCGGCCAGGTGCTCGGCCTCGTCCAGGTAATGGGTGGTGAGCAGGACCGTGGTGCCCTCGGCCCGCAGGGTGCTGACCAGGTCCCACACGGCGCGACGCGACTCGGGGTCCAGACCGGTGGTGGGCTCGTCGAGCATGAGCAGCTCGGGGCGTCCGGCCAGGGCGCAGGCGAGGTCGACGCGCCGGTGCTCGCCGCCGGAGAGTGCGCGCATGCGGGTGCCGGCCCGACGCGTCAGGGCGAGCATGTCCAGGAGCTCGTCGACCGGTCGGGCGTCGGTCACCGTCGCGCACCACATGGTCAGGGTCTCGCGGACCGTGAGGTCCCCGACGAACCCGGACTGCTGGAGCAGCACACCGGTGCGGCGGCGAACGGCCGCCCGGTCAGCCACCGGGTCCAGGCCCAGCAGTCGGACCTCCCCGCCGGACGCGGGGGCCAGACCTTCCAGCACCTCCAGGGTGGAGGTCTTGCCGGCGCCGTTGACGCCGAGCAGGGCGTGCACCGTCCCGGGGGCCACGACCAGGTCGAGGCCGCGGACCGCCTCGAAGGCGTCGGCGCCGGTGCCGTAGCTGCGACGCAGGCCGCGGACCCGGATCACCGGGTTCGCCTCTGCGGAAGACGGCGCGTATAAATGCTGCATATAACTTCTGGTAAGATACATCTTTACTTGTACACAATTCAAACAAGTTGGGGCATTCAATGACCATCTGCTTCGGTAAATAGGATATGGTCGATTCCCAACAGAAAGGAGTTTGCCCTAGTCCATG
>JAZQNT010000244.1:0-2622 GCA_045627505.1 Nocardioides sp. | reverse complement strand
GGAGGCCACGGGCCAGGAAGATCTCCTGCACCTCGTCGAGGATCCCGGCCGAGGGGTAGGTGCTCAGCAGGTGGGTCCACTCCGAGGCGCTGAGTTCGGCCTCCTCGCGCAGCTCCCGCTTGGCGGTCTCCACGGCCGGTTCACCGGCGGTGTCACGCAGCCCCGCCGGGAGCTCCACGAAGCGGTGACCGGAGGTGTGCCGGTACTGCCGCAGCAGGAAGACGCGCTCGGCGTCGTCCACCGCCAGGACCACCACGGCACCGGGGTGTTCCACCGAGATCCGGTGGAACCGCTCGTCGGGATGCCCGGGTCGGCTGATCTCGTCCTCACGGACTCCGACGACCCAGGCATCCCGGTGCAGGTCGCGGGAACTGTGCACCGGCCACGCGGCCGGTACGTCCTCCAGTTCCACGCTCATGGCACCTCTCGAGCAGTTGCGGTCCGCAGTTCAGGCGCCCTGGTCGGACTGCTGACCCTTCTGACGGGCGATGGCAGCCCCGATCAGACCGGCGAACAGCGGGTGCGGACGGGTGGGACGCGACTTGAGCTCGGGGTGTGCCTGGGTGCCGATGTAGTACGGGTGCACCTCACGCGGCAGCTCGACGAACTCGACCAGGTCGAGGTCGGGGTTGAGGCCGGAGAAGACCAAGCCGGCCTCGCCGAGCTGGTCGCGGTAGGCGTTGTTGACCTCGTAGCGGTGGCGGTGGCGCTCGGTGATCAGGTCCGCACCGTAGACCTCGCGGGCCAGGGATCCCTCAGCCAGCGCGGCCGGGTACGAACCCAGACGCATGGTGCCGCCCAGGTCGCCGCCGCCGCCGACGATGGCCTTCTGCTCCTCCATGGTGGCGATGACCGGCTGCGGGTTGTCCGGGTCGAACTCGGTCGAGCCGGCCTGCTCCAGACCCACCACGCTGCGGGCGTACTCGATCACCATGCTCTGCATGCCCAGGCACAGGCCCAGGGTGGGGATGCCGTGGACGCGGGCGAACGTCAGCGCGCCGAGCTTGCCCTCGAGGCCGCGGATGCCGAAGCCACCGGGGACGCAGATGGCGTCCGCGTCGCCGAGGTACTCCTGCGCACCTTCCTCGGTCTCGCACAGGTCGGCGGCCACCCAGCGGATGACCACCTTGGCGTAGTGGGCGAAACCGCCGGCACGCAGCGCCTCGACCACCGAGAGGTAGGCGTCCGGCAGGTCGACGTACTTGCCGACCAGGGCGACGGTGACGTGCTCCTTCGGGTGGTGCACCCGGTCGAGGAGGTCGTCCCAGACGGTCCAGTCGACGTCACGGAACGGGAGGTCCAGACGACGGATCAGGTAGGCGTCGAGGTGCTCGGAGTGCAGCACCTTCGGGATGTTGTAGATCGACGGCGCGTCGGCGCAGGTGATGACGGCCTCGACGTCCACGTCGCACATCAGCGCGATCTTGCGCTTGATGCCCTCGGGCAGGTCGCGGTCGGCGCGGCAGACCACGGCGTCGGGCTGGATGCCGATGCTGCGCAGGGCGGCCACGGAGTGCTGGGTCGGCTTGGTCTTCAGCTCGCCCGAGGGACCGATGTAGGGCACCAGCGAGACGTGGATGAAGAAGCAGTTCTCACGGCCGATCTCGTGCCGGACCTGGCGGGCGGCCTCGAGGAACGGCAGCGACTCGATGTCACCGACGGTGCCACCGATCTCGGTGATGACCAGGTCGACGTCCTCCCCGCCCATGGCGAGGATGCGGTCCTTGATCTCGTTGGTGATGTGCGGGATGACCTGCACAGTGTCGCCCAGGTAGTCGCCGCGGCGCTCCTTGGCGATCACGGTCGAGTAGACCTGACCGGTGGTGACGTTGGCGATCTGGTTGAGGTTCGTGTCCAGGAAGCGCTCGTAGTGACCCACGTCGAGGTCCGTCTCCGCGCCGTCCTCGGTCACGAAGACCTCGCCGTGCTGGAACGGGTTCATCGTGCCCGGGTCGACGTTCAGGTACGGGTCCAACTTCTGCATGGTCACGCGGAGACCGCGTGCCTTCAGGAGGCTGCCCAGGCTGGAAGCCGTGAGCCCCTTGCCGAGGGAGGAGACGACGCCTCCCGTGACGAATACGTGCTTGGTGGCAGAGGACTTGTTCACGGGCTTCAATGCTACCTCAGCGGGACCGATCCGTCAGAACCCGTGGCCCCGAAGTCGCCACCGCGCGTGTCGAGGGCACGTCGCAGGCCGAGCACCGCGCTGACCTGCCCCACGGAACCCTCCACGCCGTCCACGCTCGTGGCGTCGCCGAGCATCTCGGCGTCACGCAGTCGGGCCAGCTGGCTGTCCTGGTCGGCGGTGGCGGAGACGACCACGGTGCCCACCGTTCGACGCGCGATCCCCCGCAGGAGCCCGGCCACGATGTCGTCGCCACCGTTACCGGTCACCTCCTCGCCCAGGACGGCAAGCACCAGCGGAGCCCGCTGGGACACCGCAGCGGCCTGGGGCACGAGGTTGGCGCCCTTCAGCCCGTCGGCGACGGCCTTCGTCTGGGAGGTCGGCTCGTCACCCTGCTCGCGGTCGGTGGCCAGGGTCAGCGCGAGCAGCTCGCCGGCCCGCTCGTAGGTGCTGGCCGAGGCAGTCACCGAACCGGACGGGACCTGTCCCATCAGCTG
>JAZQNT010000243.1:0-7164 GCA_045627505.1 Nocardioides sp. | reverse complement strand
CTTCTCCCTGCTGCTCGCCGACTTCTTCGACACCATGGGGACGATGACGGCCATCGGCGCCGAGGCCGGCCTGAACGACGCGGAGGGCACCCCGCCCAACGCCCAGCGCATCCTGGTCATCGACTCCGTCGCGGCGATCGCCGGTGGTGTCGGCGGTGTCTCGTCGAACACCTCGTTCATCGAGTCCGCCTCCGGCGTCGGCGAGGGTGCCCGCACCGGTCTGGCCTCGGTGGTCACCGGTGCGCTCTTCCTGGCCACCATGTTCATCTCGCCGCTGGTCGCGGCGATCCCGTCCGAGGCGGCCGTCCCGGCGCTCGTGCTGGTGGGCTTCCTGATGATGCAGCAGGTCACCGAGATCGACTGGACCGACACCGAGATCGCCATCCCGGCCTTCCTGACCATCGTGATCATGCCGTTCACCTACTCGATCTCCGCGGGCATCGGCGCCGGCTTCATCGCCTACGTGGTGATCAAGCTGGTGGTGGGCAAGGTCAAGGACATCCACCCGCTGCTCTGGCTGGTCGCCGGCCTGTTCGTCGTCTACTTCGCCTACGCGCCGATCAGCTCCTGGGTGAACTGACCCCCGGACCGACCGGCTGACCTGGCCGGCCCGACCCGCCTACGCCCGACGAGGGCCCGCCGCGCCTGCTGGCGCGGCGGGCCCTTGTCGCGTCTGTCGTGCGGGACACCTGGCGGAGATGTCTCAGAAGATGTCTCAGCGGAATAGTTACTTGAAGTAATGAGTTAGGGTAAGCAATATGCCTTCTGACCCGTCCGATCCTGCTGGGCCCGGAAGTGCCGCCGAGGACGCCGCCGAGATCGACGCCGAGATCGACGCCGACCTGGTGGCCGACCTGCGCCTGGCTGTCATGCGGATGCGACGCCGCCTCGTCAACGAGCGCCACCCCGACAACGACCTCTCGATCGGTCAGATGGGGGTCCTCGCGATGTTGCTGCGCCACGGGGAGCTCACGCTCTCCGAGCTCTCCGCGCTCGAGCGGGTCCAGCCGCCGTCCATGACCCGGGCGGTCAACCTGCTCGAGGAGCGTGGCCTGGTGCTCCGGCTCCCACATCCCACCGACGGACGGGTCACCCACGTCCATCTCACCGATGCGGGGCGGGCGGTCCTTGCGGCCGACCGCGCCCGCCGCGACGCCTGGCTGTCGCGCCGTCTCCAAGAACTGTCCGACTCCGACCGGGAGGCCCTGCGCCTGGCCGCCCCGGTCCTGCTTCGCCTGGCGCAGGAAGACTGACACGCACTGTTTTGAGTCCCACCTTCAAGTCCCTGTCGAACCCCAACTACCGCCTCTACGCCGCCGGGGGAGTGGTCTCCAACCTCGGTACCTGGATGCAGCGCATCGCGCAGGACTGGTTGGTGCTGCAACTCGCCCCCAACGGCGCCACCGCCCTGGGCCTCGTCACCGGGCTGCAGTTCCTCCCGGCCCTGCTGGTGAGTCCCTTCGCCGGCCTGGTCGCCGACCGGGTGCCGAAGCGTCGCCTGCTCCAGATGACGAACATCGGGATGGCCCTCCCGGCGCTGGTGCTGGGGTTGCTGGCCGTGACCGGTCACGCCGAGGTCTGGCACATCTACGTGCTCGCCCTCGGGCTCGGCATCGCCTCGGCGTTCGACGCCCCGGCCCGGCACTCGTTCGTCTCCGAGATGGTGCACGCGCGTGACCTGAACAACGCGGTGAGCCTCAACTCGGCCTCCTTCAACGCCGCCCGTCTGGTGGGGCCCGCGCTCGCCGGCGTGCTGATCGCCGGGCTGGGCGGTGATGCGGTGGCCACGGGGTGGGTGATCCTGCTGAACGCGGTCTCCTACGTGGGACCGGTGCTGGCCCTGCAGGCGATCGACGTCGAGCGACTGGACTCCCCGGAGCCCAGTGACACCCGTGGGCTGGAGGCGCTGCGTGAGGCGCTGGACTACGTCCGCGGACGTCCTGACCTGGTCCTGATCATGACCGTGGTCTTCATGGCCGGCACGTTCGGGATGAACTTCCAGATGACCTCGGCGCTGATGGCCACCGAGGTGTTCGGCAAGGGGGCCACCGAGTACGGCGCACTGGGCACCTTCCTGGCTGTCGGCTCGCTGACCGGCGCCCTGGTCGCGGCCCGCCGCTCGGGGAGCAACGTCCGACGCGTGACGGTGGCTGCCGGCGCCTTCGGCGCCCTGGTGGTGGTGGCCGGCGCAGCTCCGTCCTACCTGACCTTCGCGCTGGTCTGCCCGCTGATGGGGTTCGCCTCGCTCACGATGGCCACCAGCGCCAACGCCTACACGACGGTGGCGACGGATCCCGGAATGCGGGGTAGGGTCATGTCGCTGTACCTGATGGTCTTCATGGGTGGCACACCAGTCGGTGCGCCACTCCTGGGGTGGGTCGGGGAGGCATGGGGAGCGCGCTGGACGTTGCTGCTCGGAGGTGCCGTCACGGTGGTCGGTGTTCTCGTCGCTGCATTGCTTTACCAGACTGCAGCCCGGGTGCGTAACCCCATTTTGACCCTCGCGACGGCCAGCGAGTAGCCTGAATCCCTGTGTCTGGCCCATCCAGACCCACGCGCGCGCCCGTCTGGCTCATGCCCTCGTTCTCGCGCTGATCCACAGGCACACAGCAACACAGCAACACCTCCGAGCCGTGCAAGGTGCCCGGCCGTGAAGAGTCAACAAGAAGGGGAACCACTAAGGTGCCCACCATTCAGCAGTTGGTCCGCAAGGGCCGCCAGGACAAGGTGTCCAAGAACAAGACGCCTGCCCTCAAGGGCTCGCCGCAGCGCCGTGGCGTCTGCACCCGCGTCTACACCACCACCCCGAAGAAGACGAATTCCGCCCTTCGCAAGGTTGCCCGCGTGCGCCTTTCGTCCGGCGTCGAGGTCACCGCTTACATCCCCGGTGTGGGCCACAACCTGCAGGAGCACTCCATCGTGCTCGTGCGCGGTGGTCGTGTGAAGGACCTCCCGGGTGTGCGTTACAAGATCATTCGCGGAACCCTTGACACCCAGGGTGTCAAGAACCGCAAGCAGGCTCGTAGCCGCTACGGCGCGAAGAAGGAGAAGAGCTGATGCCTCGTAAGGGTCCCGCTCCGAAGCGTCCACTCGATGTCGACCCCGTCTACGGGTCGCAGATCGTCACCCAGCTCGTCAGCAAGGTCCTCCAGGACGGTAAGAAGCAGGTTGCTCAGCGCATCGTGTACACCGCCCTCGAGGGTTGCCGCGAGAAGACCGGTACCGACCCGGTCCTGACCCTGAAGCGCGCGCTCGACAACGTCAAGCCCGCCATCGAGGTCAAGTCCCGCCGTGTCGGTGGCGCCACCTACCAGGTCCCGGTTGAGGTCAAGCCCAACCGTCAGACCACGCTGGCCCTCCGCTGGCTCGTCGGCTACGCGGCCGACCGCCGCGAGAAGACCATGGCTGAGCGACTGATGAACGAGATCCTCGACGCGAGCAACGGCCTCGGCGCCGCTGTGAAGAAGCGCGAGGACACTCACAAGATGGCCGAGTCCAACAAGGCCTTCGCTCACTACCGCTGGTGATCCTTCGGGGCGCACGTCTTCGGACGTGCGCCCCGAACCCGCCAACCGCAATCTTCTCGAAGGAACTGAACTTCAGTGGCCGTTGACATCACCACGGACCTCTCCAAGGTCCGCAACATCGGCATCATGGCCCACATCGATGCCGGTAAGACCACCACCACCGAGCGCATCCTCTTCTACACCGGTATCAACTACAAGATCGGTGACACGCACGAGGGCTCCGCCACGATGGACTGGATGGAGCAGGAGCAGGAGCGTGGCATCACGATCACCTCTGCTGCGACCACCTGCTGGTGGAAGAACCACCAGATCAACATCATCGACACCCCGGGTCACGTGGACTTCACCGTCGAGGTGGAGCGTTCGCTCCGCGTCCTCGACGGCGCGGTCGCCGTGTTCGACGGTGTTGCCGGCGTCGAGCCCCAGTCGCAGACCGTGTGGCGTCAGGCCAACAAGTACTCGGTTCCGCGCATGTGCTTCATCAACAAGCTCGACCGCACCGGTGCTGACTTCTACTACGTCCTCGGCACCATCGTCGACAAGCTGAAGGCGACCCCGGCCGTCCTGCAGCTGCCGATCGGCGCAGAGGGCGACTTCCTCGGTGTCGTCGACCTCGTCGAGATGCGTGCCCTCACCTGGCGCGGCGAGACCGCGCAGGGCGAGGACTACGTCGTCGAGGAGATCCCGGCTGACCTGGCCGACCGCGCCGCGGAGTACCGCGAGAAGCTGGTCGAGACCGTCGCCGAGACCGACGACGAGCTGATGGAGCGCTACCTCGAGAACGGTGACGACTTCTCCGTCGAGGAGCTCAAGGCGGCCATCCGCAAGGCGACCCTGGCGGGCGAGATCAACCCGATCCTCACCGGTACCGCGTTCAAGAACAAGGGCGTCCAGCCCCTGCTCGACGCCGTCGTCGACTACCTCCCCTCGCCGCTCGACGTCGAGGCCATCGTCGGCCACAAGCCGAACGACGAGGAGACCGAGGTCCGCCGCCAGCCGGCCGACAACGAGCCGCTCTCCGCGCTCGCCTTCAAGATCGCTGCTGACCCGCACCTCGGTCGCCTGACCTTCGTCCGCGTCTACTCGGGCAAGCTCGAGGCCGGCGGCACCGTGCTCAACGCGTCCAACGGTCGCAAGGAGCGCATCGGCAAGGTGTACCAGATGCACGCCAACAAGCGTGAGGAGATCGCCTCCGTCGGTGCCGGTCAGATCGTCGCCGTCATGGGTCTCAAGGACACCAAGACCGGCCACACGCTGTCCGACAACGCCAACCCGGTGGTCCTCGAGTCGATGACCTTCCCGGCCCCGGTGATCGAGGTCGCCATCGAGCCGAAGACGAAGGGCGACCAGGAGAAGCTGGGTACCGCCATCCAGCGTCTCTCGGACGAGGACCCCACCTTCACCGTCAAGACGGACGAAGAGACCGGCCAGACGATCATCGCCGGTATGGGTGAGCTCCACCTCGAGGTCCTGGTCGACCGCATGAAGCGCGAGTTCCGCGTCGAGGCGACCGTCGGCAAGCCGCAGGTTGCCTACCGCGAGACCATCCGCCAGAAGGTCGCCGGCCACAGCTACACCCACAAGAAGCAGACCGGTGGTTCGGGTCAGTTCGCCAAGGTCGTCATCGACCTCGAGCCGAACATCAACCCCGAGACCGGCCTGGGTGCTGGCTACGAGTTCGTGAACGCCGTCTCCGGTGGTCGCGTTCCCCGCGAGTACATCCCGTCGGTCGACGCGGGTGGCCAGGACGCCATGGCTTTCGGTGTCCTCGCCGGCTTCCCGATGGTGGACGTCAAGTTCACCCTCCAGGACGGTCAGTACCACGACGTCGACTCGTCCGAGCTCGCGTTCAAGATCGCTGGAAACCAGGCGTTCAAGGAGGCTGCGCGCAAGGCCAAGGCCGTGCTGCTCGAGCCCGTTTTCGCCGTCGAGGTGACCACCCCCGAGAACTTCCTCGGCACGGTCATCGGCGACATCAACAGCCGTCGCGGTCAGATTCGCGCGCAGGAGGAGCGGTACGGCGACATCGTCGTCCAGGCCCTCGTGCCGCTGTCCGAGATGTTCGGGTACGTTGGTGACCTGAGGTCCAAGACCTCGGGCCAGGCCTCGTACTCGATGGAGTTCGACTCGTACGCCGAGGTTCCCACGAACATCGCCGACGAGATCATCAAGAAGGCCCGCGGCGAGTAATTCGCCTCGGAGCCTCGGCTGCACCAAACCATTCACGAGTCAAGTAACAACAACAGGAGGAGCCCACAGTGGCTAAGGCGAAGTTCGAGCGGACCAAGCCGCACGTCAACATCGGCACCATTGGTCACATCGACCACGGTAAGACGACGCTGACCGCAGCGATTTCGAAGGTCCTGCACGACACCTACCCGGACCTGAACGAGGCGTCGCCCTTCGACAGCATCGACAAGGCTCCCGAGGAGCGTCAGCGCGGCATCACCATCTCGATCGCGCACATCGAGTACCAGACCGAGAAGCGCCACTACGCGCACGTCGACTGCCCCGGTCACGCTGACTACATCAAGAACATGATCACCGGTGCGGCCCAGATGGACGGCGCGATTCTCGTCGTGGCCGCCACCGACGGTCCGATGCCGCAGACCCGCGAGCACGTCCTCCTGGCTCGCCAGGTTGGCGTTCCCGCCATCGTCGTCGCGCTCAACAAGTGCGACATGGTGGACGACGAGGAGCTCATCGAGCTCGTCGAGATGGAGGTCCGCGAGCTGCTCAACGAGTACGAGTTCCCGGGCGACGACGCTCCGGTCGTTCGTATCGCTGCGTTCCCGGCCCTGCAGGGTGACGAGAAGTGGGCGGACTCGATCCGCGAGCTCATGAACACTGTGGACGAGTACATCCCGCAGCCGGCTCGTGAGACCGACAAGCCGTTCCTCATGCCCGTCGAGGACGTCTTCACGATCACCGGTCGTGGAACCGTCATCACCGGTCGTATCGAGCGCGGCATCGTCAAGGTCGGTGAGGAGGTCGAGATCATCGGCATCCGCGAGGTCTCGCAGAAGACCACCGTCACCGGTGTCGAGATGTTCCGCAAGCTCCTCGACGAGGGCCAGGCTGGCGAGAACGTCGGTCTGCTCCTCCGTGGCACCAAGCGCGAGGACGTTGAGCGCGGCATGGTTGTTGTCCACCCGGGCACCACCACCCCGCACACCGACTTCGAGGCTTCGGTCTACATCCTGTCGAAGGAGGAGGGTGGCCGTCACACCCCGTTCTTCAACAACTACCGCCCGCAGTTCTACTTCCGTACCACGGACGTGACCGGCGTCGTTACCCTCCCCGAGGGCACCGAGATGGTCATGCCGGGCGACAACACCGAGATGACCGTCGAGCTCATCCAGCCCATCGCCATGGACGAGAACCTGAAGTTCTCCATCCGTGAGGGTGGCCGCACCGTTGGTGCCGGTCGCGTCACCAAGATCATCATGTTACGTTCTGATTCAGAACTGACCTGATCTGGCCAGGGCCCCGAACTTCGGTTCGGGGCCCTGAGTCATTCCCGGGCGCCATTCGCGGAGTCGTTTCCGACACGCGAACCAGAGATCATGTCTCGATATACGATTCATGGGAATTGTGACCCCGGGCATACCGTGAACCCATGAGCACCGTTGGGTTG
>JAZQNT010000242.1:0-2069 GCA_045627505.1 Nocardioides sp. | reverse complement strand
CCTCACGTCCGTGTGGAAAAAGCCGGCACTCTCTCCTCGCTCCTCACTCAGGAGCAGCACCTCGTCCCCCGAGACGTCGGAGTAGGCCTCGGACTTGTCCGTCGCGGCCTGCGCGGGACCGGGGACGACCGGGGCGTGGCTCTCCTCGCAGTCCGCCCCCGGCGCGAGCGCGCCCGCGCCCAGGCAGGGACCGGCGGCGGCGAGCTGCGCGGCCACCCGAGCGGTCTCGGCGTCGGCCCGACGGTCGACCTCCCAGCTCTGCACGGCGGTCGCCCCCAGGACCAGGGCCATGCCGACGCCGGCCAGGCGGTAGGTCAGGCCGAGTCGGCCGCTCCACGCCCGGGTGCGGAACGGGTCCTCGACGAAGCTCTTGGTCGCCTGGGCCAGCAGCAGGGTGAGGACCACGATGCCGACGGCGTCGAGGGCACCGACCCCGTCGGTGCGAGCCCCCACGATCACCACCAGCGGCCAGTGCCACAGGTAGACGGAGTAGGACAGGTCGCCGAGCCATTGCGCCGGACGTACCGCCAGCAGGCGGCCCGGGGACCAGGCTCGGGTGCTGCAGCACGCCGCAATCACCAGGGCGGCACCGAGCACCGGCACAGCCGCGCGCCAGCTCGGGAACGGCGTCGACCCGTCGAACGCCACCGAGGCGTACACGACGGCGCCGACTCCCGCCCACGCCAGCCCCGCGCGCACCGCCTCGGCCGAGGTGGAGACGTCGCGGCGGGCCGGGCGCACGAGGAGGAGCAGGGCCACCAGCCCACCCACACCGAGCTCCCACACCCGGGTGGTGGTCACGAAGTAGGCCCGCCCCGGGTCCACCTCGGTCAGGTGCACCGACCAGGCGAACGAGGTCAGCACCACTGCCCCCAGGCCGGCCGCCCAGACCACGTCCCGCCGCCAGCCGAGCCGGTGGGCGAGCCACGCCAGCAGCCCGATCAGCACCGGCCAGAACAGGTAGAACTGCTCCTCCACCGAGAGCGACCAGTAGTGCTGGACGCCGGTCGGGGCGTCGTCCGCGGCCAGGTAGTCGACGGCGTCGGAGGCCAGCAACCAGTTGACCACGTAGAGCACTGCTCCCCCGGTCTGGCGGGCGGTCTCGTTCCACAACGTCTCGGGGGCGAGCAGGCGGGTGGCCACCAGGGTGACCAGCAGCACCAGCAACGACGCGGGGAGGAGCCGGCGGGCCCGACGTGCCCAGAACTGGGCGAAGTCCCGCCGGGAGGCAGGCGGGTGCGTCATCAGGTGGGTGGTGATCAGGAAGCCCGAGATGACGAAGAAGACGTCCACGCCGACGAACCCGCCGGTGAGGCGCTCGGGCAGGACGTGGAAGACGAGCACGACGAGCACCGCCAGGGCGCGCATGCCCTGGATGTCGGTGCGCAGGCCGTCGCCGCGGCGAGTGGCACCACGGACCGACCCGTGCCGGCTCATGCTGTGCGGCTCATGCTGTGCGTCCTCCTACCGGGCGTCCTCCCACCCGGCAGGTGCCCTTCTGGATTCTGCCAGCCGATCCCTCACGGGTTCGAGCCCCGGGAGCAGAGCAGTGTCACAAGAGGGATGCAGGAGCGTCCGGCCAGGTCCGCGGTCTGGTGGCGGCACGACAGCCCGTCGGCCAGCACCACCGCGTCGGGGTGCGCGGCGAGCGCGGGCAGCAGGTGGGTTCCGGCGACGGCCCGCGACACGTCGCCGTGGCCTGCCTCCATCCCGAAGTTGCCGGCCAGCCCACAGCAACCCTGCACCGTGACCACCTCCGCGCCGGTGGCGGCCAGCAACGCTGCGTCGGACTCCCACCCGAGCACCGCGGAGTGGTGGCAGTGGGGCTGCACCACCACCGTGGTGCCGCGCAGGTCCGGCGGGCGGTACCCCCGACTCGTCAGCAGCTCGGCCAGGGTGGTCGTGGCCCGGGCCACCTGACGGGCGGCCTCCGGGTCGGAGGCCAGTCGGGGAACGTCGTCACGCAGCGCGGCCAGGCATGACGGCTCCAGGCCGAGGAGCGGGGTCCCGGCGGCCAGGTACGGCAGCAGTGTGGCCACCGTGGCGTCCACACGACGCGCCGCGGCGTC
>JAZQNT010000241.1:0-2503 GCA_045627505.1 Nocardioides sp. | reverse complement strand
CCTGGTGATCGGCGGGATCGCCTGGGCCCACCACGTGGGGATCGAGGGCGTGGAGGTGCGCATCGACGGCCAGGCGTGGCGCCGCGCCACGCTCGGCCCCGAGGTGGGCGACGACCACTGGCGCCAGTGGTACCTGCCGTGGCGGGCGGAGGAAGGCACGCACTACCTCGCCTGCCGGGCCCGCGCCAAGGACGGCACCGTGCAGGAGTCGGTACGACGCGAGCCCTTCCCGAGCGGTTCCAGCGGCATCCAGGAGATCGCCGTCACCATCACCTGAGGCGCGCCCCGGCGGCCTGACGGAGAAAGTTCATCGAACGACCCATCCAGCACCCTTCCTGCTCCGAAGAGCAGGTATCAGGCCCGAAGACAGGGCACCGGCGTCCGGCCCACGGACTCCGTCCTCATCTCGAAAGGCACCACCATGAAGCTCAAGAACCGCACCGCCGGACTGGCCGCACTCGCGCTCACCCTGTCGCTGGGCCTCGCCGCCTGTGGCGACGACGACTCCGACACCAACGCCAACAGCTCCGAGACCTCGTCGTCGGCCACGCCGACCCCCTCGCCCTCCGAGGACGACTCGATGTCCGCCTCCGCCGACGCCCCCTTCGGTCCGGCCTGCGCCTCGCTGCCCACCGAGGGAGACGGATCGGTCACCACCATGGCCGAGCAGCCCGTCGCCACCGCAGCCGCGGGCAACCCCCTCCTGAAGACCCTCACGGCCGCCATCAAGCAGGCCGGCCTGGTCGACACCCTCAACAACGCCGAGTCGCTCACGGTCTTCGCGCCGACCGACGAGGCGTTCGCCAAGATCCCCGAGAAGGACCTCAACGCCCTGCTCGCCGACAAGAAGGCCCTCACCCAGGTCCTGACCCACCACGTGGTCGGCGCGGCCGTCGGTCCCGACAAGGTCGGCGGCAAGCACGAGACGCTCAACGGCGACAACGTCACGGTGAAGGGCTCCGGCGAGGAGTGGACCGTCGACGGCGCGGCCGTGCTCTGCGGCAACGTCCCCACCGCCAACGCCAAGGTCTACGTCGTCGACACGGTCCTGATGCCCTGATCGAACGACCCCGAACGAATCACCAGCGCGACCGACCAGCAGCCGAGGACCCGACGTGGACCACCTGAGGCCCGTCCCCCCGGGGGAGCCCGCCGCCGCGGGCTCTCCCGGGATGGGCGCCGAGCCCGACCTCGCCGTCCTGCTCCGGCAGTCGGCACGGGGCGACGAGGCAGCCTTCGCCCGGCTGTACGACCTCACCTGCGCCCGGGCGTACGGCCTGGCCCTGCGCGTGGTGCGCAACCCGAGCCACGCGCAGGAGGTCACGCAGGAGGCCTACCTCGACGTCTGGCGCCACAGCGCCCGCTACGACGAGGCACGGGGATCGGTGCCGGCACTGCTGCTGACCATCGTGCACCGCAAGGCCGTCGACCGGGTCCGCTCGGTCGAGAGCTCCACCCAGCGGGAGTCCGCCTGGGAGCGTGACGCCCGACCCGTCGACCACGACGCGACGGTCGAGACCGTGCACGCCTCGCTCGAGGGGCACCGCGTCCGCGGGGCGCTCGCCGAGCTGACGACGGTGCAGCGCCAGGCGATCGAGCTGGCCTACTTCGGTGGCTACACCCACGCGGAGGTGGCCACCCTGCTGGACGTGCCCCTGGGCACGGCGAAGTCCCGAATCCGAGACGGCCTGATCAGGCTGCGCGACACCCTGGGGGTGGGATCATGAATGACATCCATCTGCTCTCGGGCGCGTACGCCCTGGGCGCGCTCGGCGACCTCGAGGAGGCTCGCCTCGAGGGACACCTGGTGCAGTGCCCGGAGTGCACCGAGGAGGTCAGGTCGTTGCGGGAGACCGCGGCGCTGCTGGCCGAGGACCTGGCCACCACCCCTCCTCCCGAGCTGCGCGGTGTCGTGCTGGACCAGGTCTCGCTCGTACGTCCCCTCCCGCCGGTGGTGACGCAGCTGCGGCGTCGCGGCATGGCCCGCCTCGTGCCGCTCCTGGTGGCCGCGGCAGTACTGGTGATCGGGACCGGTGTCGCCGCCTGGCGTCCGTGGATCTCGCAGGACGTGGTGCGCGCCGCGGTGCCCGCCGCGGTGCCCACCGCCGCCGAGCGGGTCCTCCAGGCCGACGACGCCGTCCGCGCCGTGGTCGACCTCGGCGAGACCGGCCGGGCCACCGTGGTCCGCTCCGCCAGCGAGAACCGCGCGGTCATCGTGACCGAGCACATGGCCGCACCTCCCGAGGGGAAGGTCTTCCAGGTCTGGCTCCAGACCCCCGACGACGACATGGTCCCGGCCGCGGTGATGGCGCCCGTGCCCGACCAGACGGTGCTGCTCGAGGGCGACGCAGGGGAGGCTGTGGGCGCCGGGATCACCCTGGAGCCCGAGGGCGGGTCACCCGCGCCGACCTCGGAGCCGATCGCCCTCTTCGACCTGGCCTGAGGCGTCAGCAGGCGCCGGGGGCCAAGGCGTACTCCCCGGTGACGCTGCCGGCGCCGTGGC
>JAZQNT010000240.1:0-3456 GCA_045627505.1 Nocardioides sp. | reverse complement strand
CACGAGGCGAGCGTCTCGAAGGTCTCCGACGACCAGCTCTTCTACCTGATGAGCCGTGGCATGGAGCAGGACGAGGCGATGGCCATGATCGTCCGAGGCTTCGTCGAGCCGATCGCGAAGGAGCTCCCGATGGAGTACGCGCTCGAGCTCAACCGCCTGATCGAGCTGCAGATGGAGGGCGCGGTCGGCTGACGCCGGCCCCCTCCTGCAGCTCCACAGGCACTGGGTGCACAGGGCACTGGGCACCCGCCCACGCGCACGGTGCGCCCGTACCACTTCGAAACGGAAAGAACTGACGTGACTGTTACTGACACTGCCCGCGACTCGGTCGCCGCGGCTCTCGAGCAGGGCACGGTGGAGTCGCACCTCCACCCCACCGGCTCGTACGACGTGGCCGACCACGCCGCCCCCACGGGCCGTGAGGAGGTCTGGCGCTTCACGCCGCTCAAGCGGCTCAAGGGCCTGGCCTCCGACGCCGTCTTCAACGCCTCGACCACCGCGGTCACCTG
Organism: Nocardioides sp.; assembly: GCA_045627505.1. Taxonomy (GTDB): domain Bacteria; phylum Actinomycetota; class Actinomycetes; order Propionibacteriales; family Nocardioidaceae; genus Nocardioides. The sequence continues at coordinate 2,947 of JAZQNT010000240.1, read as the reverse complement.
GAACACCCCCGAGGGCGTCCGGGTCGAGAGCGTGTCCGGCGACGAGGCGAAGGCTCTGCGCGGAGTCTCCGGGTTCAAGCCCAGCACGCTGTTCGGTGCCCGCGTGCTGGACGAGGTCGCCGAGACCCTGCTCGTCGACGTCCCGGCCGAGGGCGAGGTGGCCGAGCCGATCGTGGTCAACCTGGTCGGGCAGGACGCCTCCAACACCGAGGCGGGCCACGTCGTGCTGCGTTTCGGCAACTTCTCCAAGGCAGTCGTGGTGCTGCGCCACACCGGCTCCGCTGCCCTCGCCCAGGTCGTCGAGATCCGGGTCGGCGACTCCGCGCAGGTCTCGGTCGTCTCCCTGCAGGACTGGGACGACGACGCCGCGCACCTGACCCACACCGAGGCGCTCGTGGGTCGGGACGCCGCGTACAAGCACACGGCCGTCTCGTTCGGCGGCGACATCGTCCGGATGGACGCGAACGTGCGCTACTCCGGCCCCGGCGGCTCCGCCGAGATGCTGGGTCTGTACTTCGCCGACGACGGTCAGCACATCGAGCACCGGCTCTTCGCCGACCACAACCAGCCGAGGACCTCCTCGCACGTGGTCTACAAGGGGGCGCTGCAGGGTCAGGGTGCCCACGCCGTCTGGGTCGGCAACGTGCTGATCCGCAAGGCCGCCGAGGGCATCGAGACGTACGAGGAGAACCGCAACCTCATCCTCACCGACGGCACGCTGTGCGACTCGGTCCCGAACCTGGAGATCGAGACCGGTGACATCGCCGGTGCAGGCCACGCGTCGGCCACCGCTCGCTTCGACGACGAGCAGCTGTTCTACCTGCGCTCGCGCGGAATCGACGAGAAGGAGGCCCGGCGACTCGTCGTGCACGGCTTCTTCAACGACCTGATCCGCAAGATCGACGTGCCCGCGATCGAGGCGCAGCTGGTCGAGACCGTCGAGGCGGAGCTCGCCAAGAACGTCATCGGGAAGTCCATCTGATGGGCTTCCAGCGTGCGGCGTCCACGACGGAGTTCCGTGAGGGCGAAGCCGTGGCCGTCACGCTGGACGGGATCGACGTGGCCCTCGCCACCGACGGGGAGTCGTACTACGCGCTCCAGGACCTGTGCTCGCACGCGCACGTGGCTCTCTCCGAGGGCGAGGTGGAGGACTGCGCGATCGAGTGCTGGATGCACGGCGCGACCTTCGACCTGCGCACCGGTCAGCCGAACTGCTTGCCGGCCACCGAGCCGGTGGCCACCTTCCCGGTCCAGCTGGACGGCGACGACGTGCTCGTCGACGTCACCCGGACACTCAACGGCGTCACGCCGGAATGACACAGACTTCGAGATAGAGAAGAGACACAACGCATGAGCACTCTTGAGATCAAGGACCTCCACGTCACGGTCGACACCGAGGACGGCACCAAGGAGATCCTGAAGGGCGTCACGCTGACCATCAAGGACGGCGAGACCCACGCGATCATGGGCCCCAACGGTTCGGGCAAGTCGACGTTGGCGTACACCATCGCCGGTCACCCGAAGTACACCGTCACCGAGGGCTCGATCCTGCTCGACGGCGAGAACGTCCTGGAGATGACCGTGGACGAGCGGGCCCGCGCCGGCCTGTTCCTCGCCATGCAGTACCCGGTCGAGATCCCGGGCGTCTCGGTGACCAACTTCCTGCGCACCGCGAAGACCGCCATCGACGGCGAGGCTCCGAAGCTGCGCACCTGGGTCAAGGACGTCAACGCGGCGCTGGCGAACAACAACCTGGACGCCTCCTTCGCACAGCGCTCGGTGAACGAGGGCTTCTCCGGCGGTGAGAAGAAGCGCCACGAGATCGCCCAGCTGGAGCTGCTCGACCCGAAGGTGGCCGTCCTGGACGAGACCGACTCCGGTCTCGACATCGACGCGCTCAAGGTCGTCTCCGAGGGCGTGAACCGTTACGCCTCGAAGGGGAACAAGGGCGTCCTGCTGATCACGCACTACACCCGCATCCTGCGCTACATCAAGCCGGACTTCGTGCACGTGTTCGTCAACGGGCGCATCGCCGAGCAGGGTGGCTCCGAGCTGGCGGACCAGCTCGAGCTCACCGGGTACGACAAGTACGTCAAGGCTGCGAGCTGACCATGTCGCTCCCCGGTCTGCTCCCCGAGCTCGAGGTCATCAGGAAGGACTTCCCGATCCTCGAGCGCCTGGTCTCGGGCGACAAGCCCCTCGTCTACCTCGACAGTGCCAACACGTCGCAGAAGCCGCAGGTGGTCATCGACACGATGGTCGACCACCTCGAGCGCCACAACGCCAACATCGCCCGCGCGATGCACGCGCTGGGTGCCGAGGCCACCGAGGCGTTCGAGGGTGGTCGCGACCGTGTCGCCGCCTTCCTCAGCGCGCCGTCGCGCGACGAGGTGATCTTCACCAAGAACGCCTCCGAGGCGCTCAACCTGGTGGCGAACACCCTCGCCTGGCGGGGCGACCTCCAGGTCAAGGAGGGTGACGAGATCCTCGTCACCGAGATGGAGCACCACTCCAACATCGTTCCGTGGCAGCTGCTCGCGGAGCGGACCGGAGCGACGCTGCGCTGGGTCGGCCTCACCGAGGACGGCCGTCTGGACCTGTCGAACATCGACGAGCTGCTCACCGAGCGCACGAAGGTGTTCGCCTTCACCTGGGTCTCGAACATGCTGGGCACCATCAACCCGGTCGCCGAGCTGACGGCCAAGGCCCGCGCGGTGGGTGCGCTCAGCGTGGTGGACGCCTCGCAGGCTGCTCCGCAGCTCGCCGTCGACGTCCAGGCGTCGGGCGCCGACGTGGTCGTCTTCACCGGTCACAAGGTCGTCGGGCCCACCGGTATCGGTGTGCTCTGGGGACGCTCGGAGGTGCTCAACGCACTCCCGCCGTTCCTCGGGGGTGGCGAGATGATTGCCAAGTCGGAGGCCAAGCGGTCTTAGGAAGACAATAGAGA
>JAZQNT010000239.1:0-7853 GCA_045627505.1 Nocardioides sp. | reverse complement strand
CCGGTGGTGGCCACCGCATCGGTGCTGCTGAGCCTCTACCTGATGCTCAACCTGATCGGTGAGACCTGGCTGCGGTTCGGCGTCTGGATGCTCGTCGGGTTCGTCGTCTACTTCGCCTACGGCCGACGCCACTCCCGCCTCGGCCAGCGGGAGGCGGCCGAGCACGGCTCGCCCGACGAGGCGCTCGCAGAGGTCGAACTCGACGGTGCCGGGGCCTCCTGAGGCGGCTCAGGCACCAGTACGCAGGAGGGGCGGACCGCGTCGGCGGTCCGCCCCTCCCGTGCTCCCTTGTCCGGTCTCGGGGGACGGGTGCCGGCCAGTAGCCCTCAGCCGTCCATCGGTTCACCGATCGGCAGGGTCATGCCGTCGTCGACTGAGCCGATGGCGGACGCGGCAACCGTGCAGCCCCCGCCGAGGTCGCACCGGAGCAGGTCGACCGGCGTGGTGTCGTACGGCTGGTTCATGCCCAGAGCGAGGTAGGTGTCGCGGTCGAGCCAGCGGTAGCCGATCAGGAACTCGTGGTCGGGCGAGCTGATGAGCTGGTGCGTAGCGGCCGCGACGTCGAAGACGGCGAAGACGTCCGGCTCGGTCTCGCCGAGCAGGTGGGCGGCGTCGTCGGAGAGGTCGACCATGGTCTCCGCCTCGACCGTGGTGCCTGCGCCGACGGTGCTGCTCACGAAGCCGCCCCGGGACCTGACGCCCTCCTCGTCCTGCACCTCTTGGGGCACCACGTGCGCGATGCGCCCCTGCTCGACGTCGACCACCTCCAGACCCTCCTGCCACGCGGAGACCACGCTGGCCTCCTGGCTGTCGAGGTCGACCCGGACCACTCCGCGTCCGTCGCGCACGTACAGCGCGTCGCCGTCCAGGGCGAGTGCCTTCGGGTCGGCGCTCCGGTCGCCCTCTGCGTTGCCGGGTGGTGGTTCCGGCTGCCTGGTCGAGGACCACGAACTCGGTGCCCCCGGCGCCGGGCTCGGCCCACGCGGCCAGCGGTCCGTCGGCGGTCAGGTGCGGACGCTTGGCGTCGGTGGTGCCCACCTGCTCGGCCGGCTCGTCGCCGGGCGCCGTCCAGACGGTGCCGTCGCGGTCGCTGTAGACGATGCCCGCGGTGGTCTGCACCATCGCCAGCACCGGGGTGGGCACGGTGAAGGTGCGCCCGTCCAGGTGCACGGCCGCACCCACCGCGTAGGCGGGGTCGCGCTCGGCGAAGGCGCTCGCGAAGCTGAGTTCGGTCCTGGTGCCGGTTCCGGCGGTGCCGTCCTGGCTCAGGAGGCCGGGCAGGACGCCGGCTCCGACCAGGGCCAGAGCACCGAGCGTGCCGACGGCAGTCGCCGCCCGCGTGCCACGTCGACGCAGTCGTCCGGACCCGTCGCGCATGATCGCAGCGACATCCAGTTCGGGGGCGTCCAGACGCTCCGCCCGCTCGGTCATCAGGTCTCGTACGGGCAGGGTCATGACAACGCCTCCAGAAGGTTGAGGGGGTGGCCGGTGGGGCCGGGGTCGCGGGCACCGTCGAGCTCGCGGCGCAGCTTCTTCAGACCTGCTGAGACCTGGCTCTTGACGGTGCCGGGCGCGCAGCCCATGACGGCCGCGGTGTCGGCCTCGGAGAGGTCGTCGTAGAAGCGGCAGACCAGCGCCGCGCGCTGGCGGGGAGGCAGCGACTGGAGCGCTCGCCAGAGCCACTCGCGCTCGGTGACGTCATCCTCGTGGCTGGGGCCGGTGGACTCCGGCAGGCTCTCGGCCGCACGCTCGGAGGACCACTGGCGGCGTCGGTACCAGCTGATCGCCGTGGTGGTGACGGTCTTGCGGGCGTAGGTCTCGGCCTTGCGGGGGTCGCGCAGCCTTGGCCAGGCGACGTAGGTCTTGGTCAGGGCCTCCTGGAGCAGGTCCTGGGCCAGGCCGCGGTCGCCGCGACCAGCAGGTATGCGGTGCGGTGGAGGGCGGTCGAGCGGAGGGAGACGAACTCGGTGAACGCGTCGTCGTGGTCACGTCGTGCCATGCGTCCGGCCTCCTTCGGGGCTCACGGGCGGGGACAGTGGTCTCGTTATGCCACTACCGACGCGACCGGACCCCGTTCCGGTTCGTCGGCATCCCATCTTCGTGCGAACACGTCCAGCCGTGGTCCCGAACCGTGCAGGACGGGTGCCCGTGACACGGCACGAGGGCGCCCGACCGGGTGGTCGGACGCCCTCGCGGTGGCGCACCGTCAGGGGGCGCCGTGCTGCGGATCAGTGGAAGCGCTTGCCGTTGACCTTCTCGGAGGTGCCGGAGGCGTCGAGCAGCATGGTCAGGCCACCGTTCCAGAACGAGAACCCGGCACCGGTGATCATCGCGAGGTCGATGTCCTCGGGTGCCTGTGCGACACCCTCGTCCAGCATCAGCTTGACCTCCTCGGCCAGACCGGCCAGGGCCTTCTCCCGCAGTTCGGCACCGGTGAGCTCGACGGGCTCGGACGGCACGTCCTGCAGCGCCTTCACCTTCGGGTCGATGGTGAGGTCGGGCAGGTAGAACGAGGAGATCTTCTCCGCGACGACCTTCTCCAGCAACGGGGAGACGTAGAAGCGGTCCGGGAACGCCTTGGCCAGGGTCTCGTTGTTGTGCAGCGCGATGGCCGGACCGACGAGGCCGAGCAGCATGAACGGCGGCATCGGAGCGATCCCGGCGAACGCGGCGTCCGCGGTCTCGATCCGGGTGCCGGCGTCGACGCTCTTCGCGACCTCGCCCAGGAAGCGGCCCAGGAGCCGGTTCACGATGAAGGACGGGCTGTCCTTGACCAGGATGGAGGTCTTCTTCAGCCCCTTGCCGGTGGCGAACGCGGTGGCGAGGGTGGCGTCGTCGGTCTGCTCACCCTTGACGATCTCCAGCAGCGGCATGATCGCCACCGGGTTGAAGAAGTGGAAGCCCACGACCCGCTCGGGGTGCTCGAGCTCGGAGGCCATCTCGGTGATGGAGAGCGACGAGGTGTTGGTCGCCAGCACGCACTCGGGGGAGACGACCTTCTCCGCGTCGGCGAAGACGGACTTCTTCACCGACATCTCCTCGAAGACCGCCTCGATCACGAAGTCGGCACCGGCGAAGGCGGTGGCCTTGTCGGCCGGGCCGGTGACCAGTGCCTTGAGGCGGTTGGCCTTGTCGGAGGTGATCCGGCCCTTGGCGAGCAGCTTCTCGACCTCGCCGTGCACGTAGGAGACGCCCTTCTGGGTGCGCTCCTCGTCGAGGTCCGTGAGGACCACCGGAACCTGCAGGCGGCGAGCGAACAGCAGCGCCATCTGCGAGGCCATCAGGCCCGCGCCGATGATGCCGACCTTGGTGACCTTGCGGGCCAGCGCCTTGTCCGGCGCACCGGCGGGTCGCTTGGCGCGCTTCTGCACCAGGTCGAAGGAGTAGAGGCTGGCGAGGAGCTCCGGGGTCTTCGACATCGCCTCCAGTGCCTCGTCCTCGGCGGCGAAGCCCTCGTCGCGGGTCGCGGTGCGGGCACCGGCGATCAGCTCGACGATCTTCCTCGCGCCCGGGGAGGCACCGCCGGTGCGCTGCAGCACCACCATCTCGGCGCGCTGCAGCGCGGCGTCCCACGCCTCGCCGCGGTCGATCTCGGGGCGCTCGACCTGCACCTTGCCGGTGAGCACGTCGGCGGCCCAGCGCAGCGAGGACTCCAGGTAGTTGACGCCACCGAAGACGGCGTCGGCCAGGCCGAGGTCGAAGGCCTTCTGGCCGTTGACCGTGCGACCGTTGTTGAGCGGGTTCTCCAGCGCCACCGTGACGGCCTTGTCGGCGCCGACGATGTTGGGCACCAGATAGGCCCCACCCCAGCCGGGGACCAGGCCGAGCATGGCCTCGGGGAGGCCGAGGGCGGGCGCGGTGTCCTGGACGGTGCGGTAGTCGCAGTGCAGCGCGACCTCGAGGCCACCGCCCAGCGCCAGACCGTTGATGAAGCCGAAGGACGGCTTGCCGCCCTCGCCCAGCTTGCGGAAGACCGCGTGGCCGAGCTCGGCGATGGTGCGCACCCCGGTCGGTCCGGAGGCGGCGACCGAGGTGAGGTCGGCGCCGGCGGCCAGGATGAACGGCTTCCCGGTGACGCCGATCGCGACGATCTCGTCGTCGCCCAGGGCGGCGTCGATCGCGGCGTTCAGGGAGATCAGGCCCTTGAAGCCGAAGGTGTTGGGGCGGGTGTGGTCGTGCCCGTTGTCGAGGGTGATCAGGCCCAGCACGCCGGCGTCGCCGGGCAGGGTGACCTTGCGGAGCTTGGCCTCGGTGACGACCTCGGCGTCGCTGGCGAAGGCCTCAGCCTTCTCGAGAAGTGCAGTGAGGTCGGACATCAGGCGTTCTCTCCGTTCCAGTGCGGGTTCTCCCAGATGACCGTTCCGCCCATGCCGATACCGATGCACATGGTGGTCAGGCCGTAGCGGACCTCGGGACGCTCCTCGAAGGTGCGCGCCAGCTGGGTCATCAGCCGGACGCCGGAGGAGGCCAGCGGGTGGCCCATGGCGATGGCGCCGCCGTAGGGGTTGACCCGCGGGTCGTCGTCGGCGATGCCGAAGTGCTCGAGCAGGGCGATCACCTGGGCGGCGAACGCCTCGTTGATCTCGAAGGCGCCGATGTCCTCGATGCCCAGACCCGCCTGCTTGAGCGCCTTCTCGGTCGAGGGGATCGGGCCGGCGCCCATCACCTCGGGCTCGACGCCCACGAACGAGTAGGAGACCAGACGCATCTTGATCGGGAGGCCCAGCTCCTTGGCGGTCTCCTCCTCGGCGAGCAGCGCGGCGGTGGCGCCGTCGTTGATGCCCGAGGCGTTGCCGGCGGTCACGTTGCCGTGCGCGCGGAACGGGGTCTTGAGGGTGGCCAGCGTCTCCATCGTGGTGCCCGGACGCGGGCCCTCGTCGGCGACTGCCAGGCCCCAGCCGAGCTCGGCGGAGCGGGCAGCGACGGGGACCAGGTCGGGCTGGATCTTGCCGTCGGCGTAGGCCTTGGCGGTCTTCTCCTGGGAGCGGACGGCGTATGCGTCGCAGCGCTCCTTGGTGATGCTCGGGTAGCGGTCGTGCAGGTTCTCGGCCGTGTTGCCCATGACCAGCGCCTCGGGGGAGACGATCTTCTCGGCGACGATGCGCGGGTTGGGGTCCACGCCCTCGCCCATTGGGTGGCGGCCCATGTGCTCGACGCCGCCGGCGATGACCACGTCGTAGGAACCGAAGGCGATGCCGGCCGCGGAGGTGGTCACCGCGGTCATCGCGCCCGCGCACATGCGGTCGACGGAGTAGCCGGGGGTGGTGTTGGGCAGGCCGGCCAGGAGGGCGGCGGTACGACCCAGCGTCAGGCCCTGGTCACCGATCTGGGTCGTGGCCGCGATCGCGACCTCGTCCACGCGCTCCGGCGGCAGCTGGGGGTTGCGCTCGATGAGCTCTCGGATGCACTTGATGACGAGGTCATCGGCGCGCGTCTCGGCGAACTGGCCCTTGGCCTTGCCGAACGGCGTGCGCACGCCGTCGACGAAGACGACCTCTCGCAACTGTCGGGGCACTGAGTCTCCTGTGGTTTCTGGGGTGGACCCGGGCCGGTCCGGGCTCGGGTGAGCCATACGTTACCCCCGAGTAACTAAAAGGCCAGACCTTCCCGTTGTGTCGCACGTCACCTGTCTGGACCGCACTCGGTTCTGCCCCGTTGGCTCGGGCTGCGCCGCCGGACGTGACTCACGTCCTAGGCTGGGGGCATGGCAGAGGCAGCTTCCCGTCTGGTCCACATCGTCGACGACGTCCCCGAGCTGGACGGCGTCGAAGAACTGACCATGGTCGTCGCCCTCACGGGCTTCCTTGATGCCGGGCATTCCGGGGCGCTGGCCGCGTCACACCTCCAGTCGCTGGGGGACGCGCCGGTCGTGGCCACCTTCGACGTCGACGCGCTGTACGACTACCGAGCGCGTCGCCCCCCGGTCTCCTTCGTCCAGGACCACTACGAGGCCTACGAGGCCCCACGGCTCAACGTGCGACTCTGCCGCGACGCCGGGGGCACCCCGTTCCTGTTGCTCCGGGGCCCCGAGCCCGACTTCCGGTGGGAAGGGTTCTGTGTCGCCGTGCGTGAGGTGGTCGAGCGGCTCGGCGTGAGCCGGGTGGTGTCGCTGGGTGCGGTGCCGATGGCCGTCCCGCACACGCGCCCGATCGCCGTGACCCACCACGCGAACCGCACCGAGCTGCTCGCCGGCACCTCGCTGTGGCGCGGCGAGCTGCGGGTCCCGGCCAGCGTCCAGGCGCTGCTCGAGATCCGACTGGGGGAGTGGGGCCACGACGCGCTCGGCTTCACCGTGCACATCCCGCACTACCTCGCGCAGATGGACTACCCGGTCGCCGCGATCACCCTGGTCGAGCACCTCGAGATCGGCGGGCACCTGCTGGTCGACCTCAGCGCGCTGCGGGCCAAGGCGGTCGAGTGTCAGCAGGAGATCGCGGACTTCCTCGACGAGCACGAGGACGTCGCGGACGTCGTCGAGGCGCTGGAGCGCCAGTACGACACGTTCCAGCGGGCCGAGGAGGCGGGCTCCTCGCTGTTGGCCGGAGACGAGCCGTTGCCCACCGCGGACGACCTGGGCAGGCAGTTCGAGCAGTTCCTCGCGGGCCTGGACGGTCCTTCGGAGGGTGATCAGGCGCCCTGAGGGGCCTCAGTGGTGCACGATGCATGCCACGGCAGTGGCGCAGGAGTGACGCACCGAACGGTGGGTCGACAGGCAGGGACCGAGCAGGGGTGACGCATGGCTGGCAGTGCTGTTCAGTTGTTGGAGCTCCTTGACCTCGAGGTGCTCGACGTCGACCTGTTCCGGGGCAAGCAGCCGCGGACCGAGCGCCAGCGAGTGTTCGGCGGCCAGGTGGCGGCGCAGGCCCAGATGGCCGCTCGACGCAGCATCGACGTCCGCTACGAGCTGCACTCTCTGCACTCGCACTTCCTGCGCCCGGGCGACCCGGCCGTCCCGATCGTCTACTTCGTCGAGCACCTGCGTGAGGGGCGATCCTTCTCCACCTGCCGGGTCGTGGCCCGCCAGCGCGGACGCGACATCTACCAGCAGGTGTGCACCTTCCAGGTGCCCGAGGAGGGTTTCGACCACCACGACGTGATGCCGCAGGTGCCACCGCCCGAGCAGGGGCTGTCGCTGGCCGATCTGGCCGCGGCCAACGGGGAGGCCGCGGCGCGGGAGTGGCAGAACGAGTGGGCCGCGCTCGACATTCGCCATGTCGGCATGACCGGCCACGGGCTGCCCGACGACCCCGAGCGCAAGGCGCGGGCCCGGATGTGGGTGCGCATCGACGGCGAGATGCCCGACGACCCCGTGATCCACCAGGTGGCGCTGACCTACGCCTCGGACCTGACCCTGCTGGGGGTCTCCCTGGTGCCGCACGGGGTGCTGATCAACGACCCCTCGCTCCAACCTGCCTCGCTGGACCACACGATCTGGTTCCACCGCCCGTTGAAGGCCAACCAGTGGTGGCTCTACGACCAGACCTCGCCCAGCGCGTCGGGCGGTCGGGGACTGGCGCTCGCGCGGATCTGGTCGGAGTCGGGCGAGCTCGCCGCCACGGTGGCCCAGGAGGGCCTGATCCGTCGTCGCGCCTGACCGCTCACCCTCCCCGGGACGTCATGGGCCTCCCCGGACGTCATGGGAATCGGGGGTCAGCGGGCGCACTTCCGATGACGTCCCGAATGGGCTGTTCCAGGCTGGTGCCGCCCTGGCTGCCCGGACTTGGCTGCCCGGACTTGGCTGCCCTGACTTGTTGGCTGCCGGACCGGGAGGCGGTGTGGGCGTCAGAGGGCGGTGGCGCGTCCCACCAGGTGTGGGGCCCCGTCCTCCGGGGACGTGAGCCCGAAGCGCAGCT
>JAZQNT010000238.1:0-3924 GCA_045627505.1 Nocardioides sp. | reverse complement strand
TCAGCGCACCTCGTGCTCGAGCAGGTGCAGCACCGGGACGCCGAGCTTGCGCCGCGCCCGCGAGGTCCAGTCGACGTGGAAGAACTCCGCCACCAGGTGCGAGCTGGTCAGCACGATCGCCTCGCTGGCCTGCTCCGCGCTCACGGCCGCAGCCAGGGCGTCCACGGGGGCGGCGTTGGTGACTCGACCGACAGCGGTGAACCGTCCCGTGCCGAGGTTCTCCAGGCTGACCTCGAGCTGCCGCTCGGCCTCCTCGCGGAACTCGTCCTCGATCTTCTGGACGTCCAGCTCGCGCACCACCAGCGGGGTGGCGAACACATCGCCGGCGCCCAGCGTGCCCATCGTGGTCTCCAGGCGTGCGGCGGCGTCGTCGGCGGGGATCAGCACGTGGTAGACGACCTGGTCACCGATCTCTGCGTGCAGGCCGTGGATCTGCTCGGCGTCGCTGACGGAGATCTCGTGCTCCGACAGCACCACGACGTCGTAGGTGCCCAGACCGTCGTTGATGTCGTCGTTGACCTGGGTGGTCGCGTTCTCGGTCACGTTCTCGGTGGTCATCTCCTGCTCCCTTCTGGGGTCCGGTCGCCGGGGCGTGTCGCCGGGACGCCGGAGGTGCGCGGGTCCGTGTGCGTGGAAACCTACCGTCTGCGGTTGCCCTCGGGCCCCGGTCCCACGGCTCCCCTCCTGCGCGGTCCCGTCACTCAGCCTGCCACCGAGGCGCCGCTCCCGTCCGCCTCCGCGGAGAGGATCTGCGCGAGGTCGTAGCCGGCGACCTCCTCGAGCTGGGCGAAGGTGCACGAGGTGGGCTCCCGGTCCGGACGCCAGCGCTTGAACTGGGTGGTGTGGCGGAACCGGGAGCCCTCCATGTGGTCGTAGCCCACCTCGAGCACACGCTCGGGGCGGAGCGCGACGAAGGAGAGGTCCTTGCCGGCGCTCCAGCGCGACTGGGTGCCGGGGACGCGGTCCGGATTGGCCACCGCCCAGCTGGACTGGCTCCACGGGTGGTCGGGGGAGTCGGTGACGAGGTGGGCGAGCTCGTCGATCAGCTCGGCGCGTCGTTTCGCGGTGAAGGAGGCGGCGACGCCCACGTGCTGCAGCTGTCCCTCGGGGGAGAACAGGCCCAGCAGCAGGCTGCCGAGCAACGGCTGCTCGGGGCTGGAGGTCTTGTGCAGTCGGTATCCGCCCAGCACCACGTCAGCGGTGCGTGCGTGCTTGACCTTCACCATCGTCCGCTTGTTCGGCTCGTACGGTGAGTTGAGCGCCTTGGCCACCACGCCGTCGAGCCCCGCCCCCTCGAAGGAGTGGAACCACTCGGTGGCCACCTCGGGCGAGCGGGTCACCCGGGTGAGGTGGCAGCGGCCGCCGAAGCCCTGCTGCGGGTCGGTGGCGCCGACCAGGTGGGCGAGCACCTCCTCCAGGGCGGCGCGCCGCTCCGCGAACGGCAGGCGCAGCAGGGAGGTGTCCTCCAGTGCGACCAGGTCGAAGACCACCAGCCCGGCCGGTGTCTCCTCGGCCAGGGTGCGCACCCGGGAGGCGGCCGGGTGGATCCGTTGACTCAACGCGTCGAAGTCGAGGCGGTGCACCCCGTCGGGGCCGGGAAGGGAGACGAAGACCTCGCCGTCCACCACGCACCGCGAGGGCAGGTCGCGCAGCACCGCCGCCACCACCTCGGGGAAGTACCGGGTCAACGGCTTTCCGCCGCGGCTGGTGAGCTCCACGTCGTCACCGTCGCGGAAGACCAGGCAGCGGAAGCCGTCCCACTTCGGTTCGTACGCCCACCCCGGGCCGTCCGGCACGTGGGCCGCCGACTTCGCCAGCATCGGCTGCAGCGGCGGGCGCACGGCCAGCCCGTGCCACCGTTCTTCGTCCTCGGTCACGCGCCACCCTCCTGGCGATGTGCTCGGCCCGGAGGACGCGACCGGTGCGGCGTCAGCCCTCCCCGCGTCGGACGCTACCGCCACCGGCCCCGCAGTGCGACGCCCCTGAAGGTGTGAGCGTGGTGCCTCGACTAGAGTTCAGCGCGCGAGGTGTGCCTCGCGTTCCCCGGTTGGTCTGCCGGCAGGGCCCGCCTGACTTTGAATCAGGACTAGCGACGTAGGTTCGACTCCTACCCGGGGAGCAATTCATTCGGCTCGTTCGGCTGCGCCTGCTCGCGGCATCGCCCATCCTTGCTGGGTGATCTCCGCCGAAGTCTCCTGGCGTCATGAGAACGGGCTGAACGAGGCGCACGTCTGGTTGGACGACGGTCGGGTCGTCGGCCGCCGCGACCTCGTCACCGGGCGTGACTCGCTCCTGCTGCCCGAGTACGCGGACCTGTTCCGCGTCACCCTGCACGAGTGGGCCCACCGGTACGGCGTCCCATGGATGGGACGGTCTTTCGAGCCGCGCACGGTCGTCCCCGAGCTCGGGCCGTTCGGCTGGCGACGGTGGCGCCGCCGCAAGGCTCTGCGGGTGCTGGCGCGGGAGCAGGCTGCCCACGCGGAGTGGGAGCGCCAGCATCCCGCGTGGCGGGTGCCGATCGACCCTCCCCGTGGTGGCTGGAGGGACCTGGTGCGCAACGACCCCGGCGAAGGACTGTGGCGTGTGGCGGCCGAGCGCTCCGTCGGCGATGGGCGATTGCTGCACGTGGGGGCACGGGCCTGGCGTGAGGGTGCGCTGGGCGAGCAGGTCGTCGGAGGGATGCTGGAGTTGCTGCTGGGCGACGGTCGCTGGCGCTGGGTCCACTCGGTTCCCATCGGGCGTGGCGGGGCGGACCTCGACCACGTCCTGGTCGGCCCGCCCGGCGTCGTGGTGGTGAACACCAAGCACCGGGCAGGAGCGAGGGTGAAGGTGGGGCGTCAGGTGATCTGGGTGCGCGGCGAGCGGGTGGACCACGTGCAGAAGGCCCGGGCGGAGAGGGCTCGGGTCGACGTGTCCTGGTACGGGCGCTCGGTGCCTCCGTGCCCGTGCGTTCCGCGCTGGTCTACGTCCACGCCCTGGGGCTGGAGGGCGCCTTGGAGGGGCCAGACCCGCTCGTGGTGTCTGCGGAGCAGTTGGTGGGCACCCTCAGGGCGCTGCCCGAGCAGTTGGGGCCCGGCGAGATCAGCCGGGTGTTCGGGTACGTGCGGCGGAGCACCACCTGGACCTGACCCCGCCGGGGCCTCGCAGCCTCAGGCGCTGAGCCGGATGCCGGTGCCGGGGTCGAAGAGCACCATCTGCGCGGGGTTGGGGACCAGCCGCACGACCTCGCCCTTCTGCAGGCCGAGTCGACTGGTGACCCGCGCCACCACGGAGCGGCACCTCGTACCCGTCGATCCGGGCGTGGCCCTACCCGTTCGTGCTCGCGTCCAGCAGGTTCATCACGGGGGAGCCGATGAACCCGGCCACGTAAGACGTTGGCCGGACGGTCGTACAGCGCGATGGGGTGTCCACCTGCTGCAGGACACCGTGGTCGGGGGCGACTTCTCCGCGGCGGGCGGGGAGGCCGCCGCCCGGGAGCTGCTGGCCGTCCACCCCGACGTCGACGGCATCTTCGCCGCCTCCGACCTCATGGCGGTGGGTGCGCTCAAGGTCATCACCGAGCTGGGACGTCGAGTCCCCGAGGACGTGGACCTGGTCGTTACGACGACCTGGGCGTCGCCGAGCGCAGCAGGCCGAGCCTGGGCACCGTCTCCAACCCGATCGGCGAGTTGGCGATCCGTGCCACCCGCCTGCTGATGGAGGCGATCGGTTCGGGACGGGCGCTCCGATGCGGATCATCGTGACGCCGACCCCGGTGGGACGCGGCAGCGCGTAGGTTGGTCAGCACCGTCGGCGGGCGCTCGGTCGCCGCTCGGCTGGTTACTCGTAGCGGAACGTCGAGACCAGTTCCTGCAGTTGCGCCGACATCTGCGACAGGCCCGCCACGGCCTGGTGCAGCCCCTCGGCGTCGGAGGTAAGTCGGAG
>JAZQNT010000237.1:0-1909 GCA_045627505.1 Nocardioides sp. | reverse complement strand
GGGCTGAGGGCGGTTTCCCCAAGGAGTTCTCAGGTCCCGCGGCCAACGACAAGAACGAGGTCGTCTGGCCCCCCCCCTGAGCCGGGTCCACGGCCCCCCCGCAGCCGCGACGCCGACCCGGTCGGTGCCGCGGCTGCGGCGTTTCCCGGCCTCGTCGGCACGGCCAGGGATCACAGCGCGACGTCGGATCGGTGACTCGTCGTCACGTGTCGGGCGTCCGTGTCGATACCGTGAGCGGTATGTCCCTCTCCAGCTCGCCCCGGATCGACGGCCTCGACCTCGTGCACGACCAGTCCGCGCACCGGGTCCGTTTCGAGTGGGGCGACCAAGGGGCAGCGGTGGTCAAGGCCGACGTCGCGGTGGTGGTCGACGTGCTCAGCTTCACCACGTCGTTGACGGTGGCCGTGGAGCGGGGCATCGAGGTGTTCCCGTTCGAGTGGCGCGACGGCCGCGCGGCCGAGCACGCGTTGCGCCACGGGGCGTCGCTGGCGGTGGGGCGGGCGGAGTCGCTGGTGAAGGCCGACGCGCGGCACGTGTCGATCTCGCCGTCGCAGATCGACCAGGTCGAGGGGATCGAACGTCTCGTCCTCACCAGCCCCACCGGGGCGAAGATCGCCTTCTCGCTGATCGACTCCAAGACCAAGGTGGTGGCTGCCAGCCTGCGCAACGCGGACGCGGTGGCCGACCACGTGGTGCGGGTGGCGGACGCGTTGGGCCGCAGGCGCTCGGTGGTGGTGATCGCGGCCGGCGAGCAGTGGCCGGACGGGACGCTGCGTCCCGGGGTCGAGGACCTGTGGGGCGCCGGTGCGGTGATCGACGGGCTGGTGCATCGGGGTCTGGACGACCTGTCGGTGGAGGCGCGCAGCGCGTTGGCCACCTACCGCGGGATCGAGGGCGAGATCCCCGCGGCGATGCGCGAGTGCGTCTCGGGCAAGGAACTGATCGAGCGTGGCTTCGTGGTGGACGTCGACCTGGCGGCACAGGTGAACGTCTCCACGGTGGTGCCGGTGCTGCGCGGCGAGTCGTTCGTCCGCGCTCCGGAGCAGTGAGCGGGTCGGGAGGATTCAGTCCTCGTCCTCGTGTGGGGAGAGCAGCGGTGCGACGCTGAACCGCAGGCCGGAGTACGTGGTGCCCAGGTCGCCGGCCTCGGCCTCGGCGGCGGCCAGCGCCGCCATCCCGTCACGGTAGGGACCCTGGTAGGACGCGGTTCCGCTCTCGGTGTCGGTGCACACCACCACGTGCGGAGCCTCCACCTCACGCATGCTCTCCGTCACGAGGCTGTCGAGGACGAGGCGCGCGAGACGGAGGTGGCGTTCCTCCTCGGGGTCAGGGAGGTCGTCGAATGAGGACAAGGGGACTCCTGCGCAGATGGGTCGCGGGCGGATCTCTCTTCTGGGTCGGACGCTGCCGGGTCTCGGCATGACGTGGGGGATGCTCTCCGCGCATCTGTACCCAGTCCGGGCCACGTGAATCCTCGTGCCTCCGGGCAGGCGCGGGCCGTCTAGGCTCGTCGTCATGACGACCTCTTCCCAGCCGCAGCGCTTCGCCGACTCCGTGGTGGCCGGCGTCACCGGCCACATGAACGGCGATCACGCCGCCGACAACCTCGACATCGTGCGCGCCTACGGCCAGCCCACCGCGACGGCCGCGACCATGACCGACCTCGACACCGTCGAGGGTGTCTGGACGGCCACCGTCGACGGCTCCGACGTCGAGGTGCGGGTGCCGTGGCCCGGTGCCCCGCTCAGCGAGCGCCCGCAGCTGCGGGTGGCCGTCGTGGAGCTGCACACGGCGGCCCGCGAGAAGCTCGGTCTGCCGCCGGTCGCTCCGCACTGAGCCCTTCTTCTTGATCGTGGACGTCTAAGTCGGATCGTAGCCATGTCGTTCTGTGAGCCAAGGAGTTGTCCCT
>JAZQNT010000236.1:0-2099 GCA_045627505.1 Nocardioides sp. | reverse complement strand
GTGTCTCCCAGAACGGCATGGCTACGATCCGACTTCTTGACCACCGCGAGCGTGCGGCGCGAGAGCCGGACCGCGTCCACCGCGGCGGCCAGGTCGTCCCGCACCAGGGTCAGGTCGCTGGCCTCGACCGCGACGTCGGTGCCGGCCCCCATCGCCAGCCCCAGGTCGGCCTGGGCCAGGGCCGGGGCGTCGTTGACGCCGTCGCCCACCATCGCGACCACCCGTCCCTCGGACTGCAGGCGCCGCACCACGTCCACCTTCTCGGCCGGCATCACCCCGGCCACCACCTCGTCGATCCCGACGACGGCGGCGACGCTGCGCGCGGCGCCCACGTTGTCGCCGGTGACCAGCAGCGGGCGCAGCCCCAGCTCCTTCATCCGGGCCACCGCGGCGGGCGAGCTGGGCCGGACGGTGTCGGAGACCACCAGGACACCCCGGGCCCGTCCGTCCCAGCCGACCGCGACCGCGGTGCGGCCCTGCTCCTCGGCCGCGTCCACCGCGGCGCGCAGCTCGACCGGAACGTCGCCGAAGGCGCTGAGCCGCCCGACGGTGACGCTGACCTCGCGCTCCCCGCCGTCGGGGTCCGTGTCCCGCACCACGCCGCGGGCTCCCACCCCGGCCAGCGCGCTGACGTCGTGGGCTGCCGGTAGCGTGCCGAGGATCTCGCGCACGCCGGCGACCACCGCGGCCGCGATCGGGTGCTCGGAGCCGGACTCGACCGCAGCGGCGCGACGTCGGACCTGCTCCAGGCTCTCCCCCGGTCCGGCGACGGTGTCGCCCAGACGCATCTGGCCGGTGGTGAGGGTGCCGGTCTTGTCCAGCACCACGGTGTCGACGCGACGGGTGGACTCCAACACCTCCGGGCCCCGGATCAGCACCCCCATCTGCGCCCCGCGTCCGGTGCCGACCATCAGCGCGGTGGGGGTGGCCAGGCCGAGCGCGCACGGGCAGGCCACGATCAGCACCGCCACCGCGGCGGTGAAGGAGGCCGTGGCACCGGCCCCGTTGCCGAGCCAGAACCCCAGGGTTCCCGCCGCCAGCAGCAGCACGATCGGCACGAAGACGCCCGAGATGCGGTCGGCGAGCCGTTGCACCTGCGCCTTGCCGCTCTGGGCCTCCTCCACCAGGCGCACCATCTGCGCCAGCTGGGTGTCGGCGCCCACCTTGGTGGCCCGCACCACCAGGCGACCGTGGGTGTTGACGCAGGCCCCGACGACGGGGCTGCCGGGAGCCACCTCCACCGGTACCGACTCCCCGGTGACGGCCGCGGTGTCGACGGCCGACACTCCGGCCACGACCGTGCCGTCGGTGGCGATCCGCTCACCGGGACGCACCACGAACTCGTCCCCCACCTGCAGCTGCCCCACCGGCACCCGCCGCTCGACGCCCTCGCGCAGCAGGGAGACCTCACGTACCCCCAGCTCGAGCAGCGCCCGCAGCGCGGCGCCGCTGGCTCGCTTGGCCCGCTTCTCGAACCAGCGACCGGCGAGCAGGAAGGTGGTGACCCCGGCAGCTGCCTCCAGGTAGATGTTCATGGTGCCGTCGTGGCGCGCGACCACGAACTCGAACTCATGCGTCATCCCCGGGTCGCCGGCGCTGCCCAGGAACAGGGCGTACAACGACCACCCGAGGGCAGCCAGCACCCCGAGCGAGACGAGGGTGTCCATGGTGGCGGCCCCGTGGCGCAGGTTGGTCCAGGCGGCGCGGTGGAACGGCCACGCCCCCCAGACCGCGACCGGCGCGGCCAGCGTCAGGGAGGCCCACTGCCAGTGCGTGAACTGCCACGCCGGGACCATCGCCATCGCGATCACCGGCACGCTGAGCAGGGCGCACACCAGCACCCGGTTGCGCAGCGCCAGCACCCCGGCCTCGTGCCGGTCGACCGTCGTCTCCGACGGGGCCGCGCCGGCGGCGTCCGGCTCGCGGGGCGGCGGCGGCAGGAATGCGGTGTACCCAGCCGCTTCGACGGTGCTGAGCAGGGTCTGCGGGCTGACCTCGGGCGGGAAGGCCACGGACGCCTTCTCGGTGGCGTAGTTGACCGTCGCGCTGACGCCGTCGAGCTTGTTGAGCTTGCGCTCGATGCGGTTGGCGCACGAGGC
>JAZQNT010000235.1:0-10973 GCA_045627505.1 Nocardioides sp. | reverse complement strand
CGTACCAGCTGTTTTACCTTTGTAATTTGTTTGATATGCAATTTTAATTATGGAAAAACCAGGGCCAGCTGTTATATCTTCGTACGATATTTCTTTTGTTGGATTCCACATGTTGAATTCTATTCCGTTTTCGATTTTTTCAACATATTCAGCTGAAGTAATTGTGATGTCGAAGATCGAACCATGAGCCGTTTCTCCGATGTTATATAGTTGTTCTTCTGTTACGGCTTGAACTTCTTCCACAGATGCTTGATTTGTGGACTGCGTATTTGTTTCATCAGCATATGCTCCCGTTCCACATAGCATAAGTGAGAAAGTTGTAATCCCCATTACTATTGTGTAAAAACCTTTTTTCATCCTCGGTGCCCAGCACGGCGTTGCGCAGCAACACCTCGGCTTCGTCCTCGGTGATGCGCTTGGACAGCGCCAGCTCGGCCAGGACGAGACGGCTCGACGTCTTGAGCATCTCGCGCTCGTTGGGGGAGAGGCCGTGCTCCTCCTGACGGCGGATGAGGTCGCGGACGACGCCGGCCGTGGTCGGCAGCGAGCCCAGCTTGAGGCGTTCGGAGTTGGCCTTCATGCGGCGGGACCAGTTCTGCTCCTGTGCGCCCGTGGGCGCGCGCAGAACGTCGAGGAGTTCCTTGGTCTCCTCCTCCGCGAAGACGGCACGCACACCGACCTCGTCGGCCTGGTCGACCGGGAGGTTGATGGACATGTCGCTGCCGTGCACCTTCAGCTCCAAGTAGGTGCGCTCCTGCCCCTTGAACGTGCGGCTGAACACCTTCGCTACGGTGGCAGGACCGTGGTGGGGGTGGATGACCGTCTGGCCCTGGGAGAACTCCATGCTCACACTCTTCATCGATTCAGACTGTTCCGTCACTGCGGGACGGAGTGACGACTTCTCTATTGTCTCACGATCAACAAGATCGCGCAGGTCGGCCAGATAGTTAACGGTGTTAACGTCTTCGGGTGACTGCCAAGATCTGGACCCGAGACTTCAGCTTGGCGGTGGTGACCAACACCTTCGTCTCGCTCGTCTTCTACCTGTTGATGAGCGCGATGACCCTCTATGCGGTCGAGCAGTTCGCGGCCAGCGACACCCTGGCGGGGCTCACCTCGTCGATGTTCGTCATCGGTTCGGTGGCGGCCCGGATCTTCGCCGGCAAGCTTCTTGACGTCATCGGGCGCCGACGGATGCTGCTGGTTGCGCTGGTGGTCTACGTCGTCTGCTCGCTGCTCTACACCGCGGTCGACGCGATCGGGTTGCTGCTGGTGGTCCGGTTCGTCCACGGCATGGCGTTCGGCGCCGGCAACACCGCGGTGGCGGCGTCCGTGCAGTCGATCATCCCGCCCGAACGGCGCAGTGAGGGCACGGGCTACTTCGGCCTCTCCACCACGGTGGCGATGGCGGTCGGCCCGCTGCTCGCGGTGACCCTGAGTGCGGGCGGCCACTGGGACGCGATCTTCCTCTCCGCCGGGACCGCGTCGGTGCTGGCCCTGCTCGTGGCGCTGGTGATGCGCCTGCCCGAGCGCGCGGTCTCCGCCGCAGAACGGGCGAGCTGGTGGCGGCTGAGGATGAGCGACGTCCTCGACGCCGAGGCGATGCCGATCGCGGTGATCATGCTGCTGGCGGGCATCGCCTACTCCTCCATCCTCTCGTTCCTGGCCAGCTATGGCGTGGCCGAGGGGATGTCGGGCGGTGCGAGCGCCTTCTTCATCGTCTACGCCGTCACCGTGCTGGTCTCGCGCCTGGTCGTGGGACGGATCCAGGACCGCCTCGGCGACAACGCGGTCATGTACCCCACGATGGTCTCCTTCGTGCTGGCCCTGCTCGCCGTCGCGTGGGCTCCCAACGACCTGGCCCTGGGCGCGGCCGGGGTGCTGGGTGGCTTCGGGTTCGGCGCGATGATGTCGTGCGCCCAGTCGATCGTCGCCGCCCGCGCCACCCCGGCCCGGATCGGCGTGGTCACCTCCACCTTCTTCGTGCTGCTCGACGTCGGCTGCGGCGTCGGGCCGGTCTTCCTCGGCCAGGTGATCTCGGGGATCGGGTTCCGCGGCATGTACCTCTCCCTCGCCGGCCTGATGGTGTTCGCCATCGGGCTGTACTGGTTCCTGCACGGCCGCAACGAGGGTGTCCCGCGCACCGCCCCGAGCGTCGCGACCGTCTCCGAGGCCGGCACCTCGGCGGTCGCCGGGCGTCGCGTGCTGGTCGGCTTCGACGGCTCCGCGGACGCCCTGCGGGCCCTGCGCTACGCCGCCAACGCAGCCAGCGTGGCCGGCTACGACCTGTGGGTGGTCAGCGCGGTGACCACCACCGCCAGCAGTGGCGACCTGAGCTTCCACGTCGACGCCGGCGACGTCGCCCGCGAGGGGGAGGAGGTGCTGGACGTGGCTCGGGCGTTCCTGGCCGAGATGCGGTTCCCGGCCGAGCAGACCGTGCTCGAGGTGGTCACCTCCCACCCGGTGCTGGCGCTCACCGAGCGCAGCGGACGCGCGGTCCTGCTGGTGCTGGGTCGGCGCTCCTCCAGCGGGCTGGAGCGGATGTTCGTCGGGTCCACCAGCCTCGGGGTGGTGTCCGGAGCCCGGTGCCCGGTGGTGGTGATCTCCGCGGCCTCCACCCCGCACGACACCACCCGGCACGGAGTGGTCACGGTGGCCGTGGGCGCTCGCGGCGGCGACCGTGGCTCGATCGCCTGGGGTCTGGCCGAGGCGCGCCGCCGGCACGCCACCCTGCGCGTGGTGCACGTGACCAAGCCGGGCGAGGACGAGGCCGAGCAGCGTGAGCGCGCGCTGGCGCGGCTCGAGGAGCTCTCGCCCTCCTACTCCGACGTCGAGATCCTGGTCGACCTGCCGCACAGCACCAGCCGCTCGGCGGTCGACGAGCTCGTCGAGATCTCGCGGAGCTCCGACGTGCTGGTGCTCGACGCCCGGGGAAACCGGGTGACCGGGCTTCCGCTGGGAGGGGCGGTGCGCGGCGTGCTCGCGCACGCGGCCTGCCCCGTGGTGCTTGCCGGCTGAGGCGACGTGCCGCACCAGACACGGTGCGGAAGGCTCGGTTCCTCGATTTGCCGACGGGGCGTCGCTAAACTTGTCGACATACCGTCGTCACAACTCAACGCAAGGTGGATCGATGTTCCTCGCACTGCGCGAGCTCCGCTTCGCCCGGGCCCGTTTCGGGCTCATGGGCGCAGTCATCGTCCTGATCGCGATCCTGATGGTGCTGCTCAGCGGCCTGTCCCAGGGTCTGGTCAAGGACGGTGTCTCCGGACTCCAGGCTTCCCCCGTCAGTTCCTTCGCATTCGAGAAGGACGTCCAGAAGGACTCAGCCTTCACCCGTTCCTCCGTCCCGGTCGAGAAGGCGCAGGAGTGGGCTGACCAGCCCGGCGTCACGGCCGCCGCCCCGTTCGGCCTCTCGCTGGTCAACGGCGCCACCCAGGACGGCACCCAGGTCGACTTCGCGTTGATCGGTGTCGAGCCCGGCACCTTCGTCGACCCCGAGGTCGCAGAAGGTGAGGGCATCACCGGCGACAGCACCGCCGTGGTCTCCGCCACCGCCGCCGACGAGGGCGTCGAGATCGGTGACGTCGTCACCCTCGAGGGCTCCGGCATCGAGGTCAAGGTCGTCGGCTTCCTCGACGGCCAGCACACGTTCGGCCACGTCGACATGGCCTACATCGACCTCGGCACCTGGCAGCGCGCCAACGCCGGCGTCGGCGCCGACGAGGCACTGCCGTCGCAGAAGGTCGACCAGGTCACCTCGATCGCCGTGAAGTACGACGACGAGCCGTCCGCCGACGCGCTGAAGAAGGCCGACGAGGCCCTCGACACCACCTCGATGGCCAAGGATGCCTCCTACGGCGCCTCGCCCGGCTACACCGCCGAGACGATGACCCTGCAGATGATCCAGGTGTTCCTCTACGCCATCTGCGCGATGGTCGCCGGTGCGTTCTTCACCGTGCTCACCATCCAGCGCAAGCCCGAGATCGCCGTGATGCGCGCGATGGGCGCCTCCACCGGCTACCTGCTGCGTGACGGCGTCGGCCAGGCGTTCCTGCTCCTGCTGGGCGCCGTGGGCCTGGGCATCGGCCTCGGTGTCGCCGCCGGTGCGGGACTCCAGTCCACCGCGATGCCGTTCGCCCTGGTCACGGGACCGATCGCGCTCGCGGCCGCCCTCCTGATCGTCCTCGGCCTGGCGGGTGCGGCGGTCGCCATCGTCCGCATCACCAAGGTCGACCCCCTCACCGCCCTGGGAGCTTCCCGATGACCGGCCTGCAGATCTCCGACGTCTCGCTCGTCCACGGCGACGGCGAAGACACCGTCACCGCCCTCGACCACGTCTCCCTCGACGTCGCGCCCGGCGAGTTCGTGGCCATCCTCGGCCCGTCCGGCTCGGGCAAGTCGTCGCTGCTGGCCGTCGCCGGTGGTCTCACCACCCCCACCTCGGGCTCGGTGAAGATCGACGACGTCGAGCTGGTGGGACGCAAGGCCAAGGAGCTCTCGAAGCTGCGCCGGGAGAACATCGGCTTCGTCTTCCAGACCTCCAACCTGGTCCCGGCGCTCACCTCGCTCGACCAGCTCAAGCTGCCCACGACGTTCGGCAAGTTCGCCGACACCCGTGACCCGCTCGAGCTGCTCACCCAGGTCGGCATGGCCCACAAGGCCGACAAGCGTCCGCACCAGCTCTCCGGTGGAGAGCGTCAGCGGGTCGGCATCGCCCGTGCGCTGATGGTGCGTCCCAAGGTGCTGCTGGTCGACGAGCCCACCGCGGCGCTGGACCGCGCGCGCAGCCAGGAGGTCGTGAAGCTGATCGCCGAGGAGACCAAGGGGCACGGAGTGGCCACGATCATGGTGACCCACGACCACGACGTGATCGGTCACTGCGACAGCGTCTACGAGATGGTCGACGGCCGCCTCCTGCGCCGCGACTGAACGGGAGCAGGCATTGCCCAGGATCAACGCCGAAACCTTGGCGGAGCACCGCGCGCAGCAGCGGCGGGCGATCCTCGACGCTGCCCGGGACCTGCTGGCCGAGGCCAGCAGGGACCCGGGCAGCAAGGCGCCCAGCCTGGCCGACGTCGGGCGCCGTACCGGGCTGGCTCGCACCAGCCTCTACCAGTACTTCGGCTCGCGCGAGGAGCTGATGGACGCCGTCATCGCCGACGTCTTCCCGCGGTGGCAGGAACGCCTGCACACCGCCATGCGGGAGGTCGAGGGCGCAGGGGCGAAGGCCCGCGCGTACTGCCGGGTGAGCCTCGAGCTGGTCGCGGAGGGTGAGCACGCCGTGGTCAGCGGACTCTCGCTGCACGCGCGCGACCGCGTCACCACCGCGGGCAAGGAACTGCACGACACCGTGGTGCGTCCGATGATCGAGGCGCTCGGCGGCAGCCACGACCTGGCCGAGATGGTGCAGTCGGTGGTGTGGACGGCGTCCCGGCAGATCGAGGGCGGTCGCGACGTCCCCACGGTGATGCGCCACGTCGAGAGCATGCTCGGCCCGTTCTTCGACTCGCTCGACGCCTGAGTCCGTCGTCCTCGCCGCATGGGCGGGATTGCTGTCGAATTCGGCAGCAATCCCGCCCATGCGTGGCGCGGGCAGGACGCGGTACGGCAGGGTGCGGCCATGAGGCAGAAGAAGTCGTCCGTGCTCACCCGTCTGCGGGCCCTGACCGGGGTGAGTGGCGTGAGCGCCCGCACCTGCGTGCCGTTCGCGGTGCTCACCGGCGTCCACCTGGCCGCGCAGGTCGGTGAGTCGCTCGGAGTGCCGGGGGCCGCGCTCGTCGCGCCCGTCACCAAGACCCTGCTCATGCCAGCCCTCGGGGCCGTGGCCGCCGAGGGGCTGCTGAACGCCAAGCGCCGCACGGGACGTCTGCCCGCGTGGGCGCCGCTCGTCGCCGTGGGACTGACGTTCTCCTGGTTCGGTGACCTGGCGCTGATCGCCCCGGGCTGGTTCCTCGCCGGGGTCGGCCTCTTCGGCGTCGCGCAGGTCGCCTACGCCACCACCTTCGCCCGGGCCGGGGACGCCTCCCGCACCGCCGGACGCCCCGCGCTCGCCGCGCCCTACGTGGTCTGGTGGGTGGCACTGCTCGGTGTCTTCGGCGCCACCCAGGGGTTCACGCCGATGACCGGCGCGATCGCCGTCTACGGCTCGTTGCTCGGCACGATGGCGTTCCTGGCGAACCGGGTCTCCCCGACGGCGGCCGTCGGGGCGGGACTCTTCGTCCTCTCCGACTCGCTCATCGGCCTGCGCGGCTCCGGCGTGGACCTGCCGGCGCACGGCTTCTGGGTGATGTCCACCTACCTGGCAGCCCAGTGGTTGATCGTCCGGGAGCTGGTGGCGCTGGCGGAGCGCCGGGGCAGCGCGACCCCAGCCGGGGGTGAGACCGGAGCAGCCGTCGTGGCCGCGAGCCGGGACTAGATCCAGGCCTTGAACCACATCCGCCGCAGCCACTCCTCGTGGGTGATCAGCTCGTCGGTCCAGATCGGCCAGAAGAAGGCGTAGGCGAGCACCGCGGCGATCGTCACCGCGCCGCCGACCACCGCCGCGAGGGTACGGCGCGGGGAGGTGCCGGGACGGCTGCCGATCGCCGCGCCCAGGCACAGCACCATCGACAGCACCACGAAGGGCAGGAACGCCACCGCGTAGAAGAGGAAGATCGTGCGGTCGTCGTACTGCAGCCACGGCAGCCAGGTGGAGGCCACCCCCAGCACCGGGACGCCGAAGCGCCAGTCCCGACGCCCGACCCACAGCACCAGGCAGCCGAGCAGCGTGGCGATGCTGGTCCACCAGATCACCGGGTTGCCCAGCAGCAGCACCTGACGCATGCAGGTGGACCCCTCGGGCGCCTCGCAACCCTGGTCGCCGGGCTGGATGTCGAGCTGGGCGTCCACGCCCACCGGCCGGTTCTGCAGCAGCCAGCCCGACGGCTTGGAGGCGTAGGTGTGCGTGGTGTCGTTGAGGAACTCGGTGTGGAAGACGTAGACGTCGCGGTGGTAGTGCGCCAGTGAGCGCAGCGACTGCCACACCTCGCCCAGCCCCTCGGCATCCGGCTCCAGGGCCGTCGGCCACTGCTCGCCGCCGTCGAAGGTCGTGTACTGCGTGTTCGACAGGTGCTGCTCGTACTCGTCGGCGTGCACCAGCCAGCCGGTCCAGGACAGGACGTAGACGACGAACGCCACCCCCACCAGGTGGACGAAGGCGGAGGCCCCGTCGGTGAACGTCGAGCGCACCAGCAACCACTTCACGCCGCGTCGGCTCCGGGCGATCGCGCCTGCGACGAAGATCCAGAGGCCGAAGACGGCCATCGGGTACAGGGCCGTCCACTTGGTGCCCACCGCCAGGCCGAACGAGATCCCGGCCAGCACCAGCCAGGGGCGCCACAGCAGCAACGGTCCCCAGGTGCCCGGCCGCCCGAGGGCTCGCGGGTCGTCCGCAGCCTCCAGCCGGCGCCGGAACCACTGGCGGTCGGCCACCACGCAGTGCACGCCGGCCAGCAGGAAGAAGGCAAGGAAGATGTCGAGCAGGGCCAGGCGGGAGAGCACCAGCTGCAGGCCGTCGAGTGCCAGCAGGAGGCCGGCCAGCCAGCCGAGCGCCACCGACCCGGTCACCCGGGTGGCGAACCGGCACATCAGCAGGACCATCAGCGAGCCGATGATGGCCGAGCCCATGCGCCACCCGCTCGGGTCGACGCCGAAGGCCCACTCGCCGGCCGCGATGATCCATTTGCCCACCTCGGGGTGGACCACCATCTCGGGGGAGTCCTGCCAGATGCCGGTGGTGGTGCCGTCAAGGATCTTCCCGTCGGCGACCCCGTCCCCCTCCACCGGGTTGAGTGCGTAGCCGCGTTGCAGCAGCGAGAGCGCGTTCTTGGCGTAGTACGTCTCGTCGAAGGCGAACGAGGCCGGTTCGCCGAGCCGCCACAGTCGCTGCACGAAGGCCATCAGCGTGATCAGCAACGCCCCGGCCCAGGGGACCCCGGGGCGCGAGGCGAGTGCGCTGGCCCGGGCCAGCAGACCGGCACCCCGGCCGCGACCGCTCGCCGCGGATGGCTCGCGGTCGGGCGCGACGTTGGTGGCGTCAAGGACGGCGGGCTCGGGGGTCACGGTCGGCAACTGTAGTCACGTCACGGCAGGATGGGGACCATGAATGACAGCAGCACTGCTCGCTCAGCCCGCAACGTCGACGAGCCGGGGGTGCTGGTGCTCGCGGGCACGCCGATCGGTCGGCCCGAGGACGCCCCGCCGCGCCTGGCCACCGAGCTCGAGGGCGCGGACGTGATCGCCGCCGAGGACACCCGTCGGCTCAAGCGGCTCACCTCCGACCTGGGCATCACGCTGTCGGGCCGGGTGCTCTCCTACTTCGAGGGCAACGAGTCCGGCCGCACCCCGCAGCTGCTGGAGTGCCTGCTCAACGGTGACCGGGTGGTGCTGGTGACCGACGCGGGGATGCCCAGCGTCTCCGACCCCGGGTACCGGCTGGTGGCCGCCGCGGTGGAGCACGACGTCCGGGTGACTGCCGTCCCCGGCCCGTCCGCGGTGCTCACCGCCTTGGCCGTCTCGGGCCTGCCGGTCGACCGGTTCGCCTTCGAGGGCTTCCTGCCGCGCAAGGCCGGGGAGCGCTCGCGCCGACTGGAGTCGCTGGCCAAGGAGGAGCGGACGATGGTCTTCTTCGAGGCCCCGCACCGGACCGAGGCGGTGCTGGTCGCGATGGCCGACGCGTGGGGCGACGACCGGCCCGCCGCGGTCTGCCGTGAGCTGACCAAGACCTACGAGGAGGTCGTGCGCGGTGGGCTGCGGGAGCTCGCCACGTGGGCCGCCGAGGGCGTGCGCGGCGAGATCACCCTCGTGGTGCAGGGTGCCGAGGCCTTCACCGCGGTGGAGAACACCCCGGAGGCGCTCACGGCCGCCGTCGCGGACGCGGAGGCCGAGGGCATGACGAAGAAGGAAGCGATCGCGGCCGTGGCCAGGGCGGCAGGCGTCCCCAAGCGTGAGGTCTACGACCTCGTCCACCAGAAGTGAGCTGAGGCCGACCATGTGCGCCGACAAGAGCGTCGACCCGTCCACCGAGCCGCTGCGGATGCGTGCCGCCACCGAGGAGAAGTCCGGCTCCAGGCGTGACCGCGAGCGGCCGCCGGCCCCCGAGCCGCTGCCGCACCCGGTGGTGGACAACCACTGCCACCTCGAGATCGCCGACGGCGACTGGATGGCCACCGAGGCCGCGATCGCCGAGGCGGCCGCGGTCGGCGTCCCGCGGATCGTCCAGATCGGCTGCGACCTGCCCGCCGCCCGCTGGTCGGTGGAGGCCGCGCGCCAGTACGACGCGTTGGTCGCCGGCGTCGCCCTGCACCCCAACGAGGCGCCACGGCTGGCACTCGAGGGGACGTTGGAGGAGGCGCTCGACGAGATCGAGCGGTTGGCTGCCGCGCACGACAAGGTGCGCGCGGTGGGGGAGACCGGCCTGGACCACTTCCGCACCGACGCCGACGGCCTGGCCGCCCAGGAGTACTCGTTCCGTCGCCACATCGACATGGCCAAGCGGCTCGACCGCACCCTGGTGACCCACGACCGCGACGCCCACGACGACGTCCTGCGGGTCCTCGACGCCGAGGGAGCGCCCGAGCGCTGGGTGATGCACTGCTTCTCCGGCGACGCGGAGTTCGCCCGGTCCTGCCTCGACCGCGGGGCGTGGCTCTCCTTCGCCGGAACCGTCACCTTCAAGAACGCCCAGGGCCTGCGTGACGCGCTCGCCGTCACCCCGCAGGACCGGGTGCTGGTGGAGACCGACGCCCCGTTCCTCACCCCGGTCCCGTACCGCGGACGACCCAACGCTTCCTACCTGGTGCCGGTCACCATGCGGGCGATGGCCGAGGTCCGGGGCGACGACCTGGGCGAGCTGTGCGCGGCCGTGGACGCCAACACCGAAAGGGCGTTCGGCGGCTCCTGGTGAGCGGTCCCGGAGGCCGCGTGCAGTGCCCGGACGCCCGTCCCGCGACGCAGTGAACCTTCTCACTCCGCGAACCAAGGAGTTGGGTGCACCCCTGGTCCCCGCTACCGTGGACCGCCTGACGGCCGGGATCAGGAAGCCCCACCCGACCGATGCACCCGGATCCAGGACCTCCCTGCAGCAAAGCACCACCCGAGCACCACGGGGGAGGACACCGGATCCGGTGCCGTGAAAAGCCCCCTTCCCCGCAGTCCCGGGGGCGAGCACGACAGCGTCGGACCTGAGGCCCGGACAGTACGACCATCGGAGAATCGTGCGCTCCTCCCTCGCGCAGACCTCGAAGTCCGCCCTCCACAGCCGCAAGCTCCTCGCAGCGCTCTCCGGAGTCGTTGCCGTGGCAGTGGTCGGCACCACCCTCGGCTACGCCTCCCTCTCGAAGTCGGTCACCCTCACCCTCGACGGTGAGTCGAAGACCGTCAGCGCGCTCGGCGGCACCGTGCGCGACGTCCTCGACGACGAAGGCATCGAGGTCGGGGAGCACGACGTCGTCGCCCCGGCGCTGGATCGGGAGATCGCGGACGGCACCGCCATCACCGTCGCCTTCGCGCGGCCCCTCGACCTGCACGTCGACGGCCAGGAGTCCACCCACTGGGTGACCGCCACCTCCGTCGGTGCCGCGCTCAACCAGCTCGGCCGCCGCTTCGAGGACGCGAACCTCTCCGTCAGCCGCTCGTCGGCGATCCGTCGCGACGGCCTGGACCTCGAGGTGGTCACCGCCAAGAAGATCTCCCTCAAGGTCGGCGCCAAGAAGGCTGCCGAGCACGAGGTCACTCGGTAATCTGGACCGCAAGGGTTCTGCGCGAGGAGCGTATCAGCTTATATTCGTACATCTGCTCACCCCATTTGAAATATTTTACCATAAAAGTGAAAGGTATACAATATAAATTGATTTTCATATAAAAACGTGATATAATTCTAACATTCTAATTTAAGCGAGGTAAATAATATGGTATCGGAATTAATGACTGAATAC
>JAZQNT010000234.1:0-5484 GCA_045627505.1 Nocardioides sp. | reverse complement strand
GAGAGCGCGATGCCGACCGGGTCGACCGGCCCCGGGTCGGGGTCGCGCGACTCCGGCAGCAGCACCGGACCCAGCACCAGCAGCGGCAGCAGCACCGGCACGGCCATCAGGAAGATCGAGCCCCACTCGTAGTGCTCCAGCAGCCAGCCGCCGACGATCGGCCCCAGCGCCGCGCCCCCGGAGAAGCCCGCGGCCCAGACCGCGATCGCGGTGCGGCGCTCGGTGTCGTCGACGAAGATGTTGCGCAGCAGCGACAGCGTCGCCGGCATCAAGGTGGCGCCGAAGACGCCGAGCAGCGCCCGGGCCGCGATCAGGTGCGAGGCGTCCGTGGCGAAGGCGGCGAGCACGGAGACGGCCGCGAAGCCGGTGGCACCCAGCAGGAGCATGCGGCGGCGGCCCACCCGGTCGCCCAGCGCACCCATGGTCACCAGCAGGGCGCCGAGGACGAGCGGGTAGGCGGCGACGATCCACAGCAGCTGGGTGGACGAGGGCTGCAGGTCGCGCGCCAGCGAGGGCACCGCGAAGGAGAGCGCGGTGTTGTCGATCGAGACCAGCAGCACCGGCAGCATCAGGACGGCGAGGGCGGCCCATCGACGTCGCTTCGACGCGATGGGCGAGACCGGCGTGGACGTGGTGTGCCCGGTCCGGTCGGCGGCCGTGGCGTCGGCAGCGGGCGCCGGGCGCGGGTCGAGGGGGGTCGCGGTACTCACATGGCATAACTGTACCGTCCGGACGGTACAGAAACCGATTCGGACGGCGGCCCCCACCAGCCTCAGCACACGGCTCGCCCTCCCCACGCCCGCGAGAAGGTTCTGCTCGCCTACGCCCAACTCCTCGTCGAGGGCGAACGTGCCGCGACCGTCGACGCCGTCGCAACCCGTGCCGGCGTCTCCAAGGGCGGCGCCCTCTACCACTTCAACAGCAAGGACGCGCTCGCCGAAGCCCTGCTGGCCCGCTTCGGCGAGGTCCCCGCCGCCGACCTCAAGGGGATGCAGGACGACCCCGCCGGCGCGGTCCACAACTTCACCGCACCTC
Organism: Nocardioides sp.; assembly: GCA_045627505.1. Classification (GTDB taxonomy): domain Bacteria; phylum Actinomycetota; class Actinomycetes; order Propionibacteriales; family Nocardioidaceae; genus Nocardioides. The sequence goes on along the minus strand of JAZQNT010000234.1, from coordinate 4,449 downwards.
CTGGGAGACCGGCGACGCCGCCCTGGCCCGCACCGTCATGCTGATCGGCGACGGGCTCTACCACCAGGCATCCATGCCGGGCGGCTGGTCACAGCAGCACTTCTCCGACCTCGACGAACTGCTCGCCCAGGTGGACCGACTGCTCAGCCGCTGAAGGCCCCCGATCACTCCAGGGTCACTGCCGGAGGGTCATTGCAGGGTCACTGCCCGCTCACTCGACGCCGGCGTCCGTGCCGAACCGGACCCGCGTCAGGCACGTCACCACCCCGACACCGGTGAGCACCACGACCGTGACGAGGCTGGTGACGACGAATCGGGTCGGCACCGAGAGCAGGACCACCTGCGACGGCGCGGACACGAAGACCCAGATCGCTGCGGCTGCGCCGAGAGCCCCGGCCAGCAGCCCCGCGCTCGCAGCCAGGCCCACCTGAAGTGCCGCCACCGAGGCGGACCACCTGCGACGCAACCCGACGGCGAGCAACTGCGCTGCTCGGTCCCGCATCCGGTCGCCCGCGGCGCGCATCAGGCCGACCACCAGGAAGCCGGCCAGCACCAGGAGGCCGCCGAGCGCGAAGTAGGCCTGCGGCGACGGCGGTGTCGGCTCGCCCAGCCGGTGGAAGTCGACGGCTCTGACGTCGAGTCCGGCCGCCCGTACCGCAGCAACGGCCTCCTCCACCTCGGCCTGGCTCAGGTCGAGGAAGATCGTCGAACTCGGCTCGGCGGAGATCTCGAGATCCGTCAGCGTTGCGCTCAACATGATGCCCGCGAACGGCGATTTGGCGGGCGGGCTCTCGAGCTCGAAGCCCGTGACCGGTACGGCCAGCACCCGCGCCTCCTCGGTGGACCGGTCGTGGACCGGGCGGTCGGCTGCCTGCTCCACGAAAGCGATCCCACCGGACGTGATCACGTCGACCATCTCGTCGAGCGCGGGCTCGTCGGCGAACAGGGCGCGGAACTCCTCGACGGTGGCGACGGCCCCGATTCCTGTGTTCTCGGAGGGCAGATCGGTGCCCGGGTAGACGAACGCGTCCGTCCACAGGAGGTCGACCCGCTCCGCCTCTGGCACCGCGTCACCCACGACGTCCGCCGTCGCTGCCGCCTCCACCATGTCGCCGTCCACCCAGAGTTCTCCGGGGCGGACCATCGAGGCGAACCCCGTGTCGTTGGAGTGCCGAGCGCTGGCGTTGTAGGTGCTGACGACGATCGGGAAGGCGACGCTGGCGGCGACGACCATGCTGACGAGCGACAGTCCGCCCCGGTCGGCGGCGATCATCCGGCGAGCCAGCAACGTCCGGGCCTGGCTCTCGCGTAGACCGGGCGAGGCGAGAGCCAGCAGGTCCGGGGCCAGGAGCACGGTGGCCAGCACCACCAGCAGTCCGGTCCCGCCCAGGTCGTAGAACTCGACGCCCGAACGAGTCGCGGCCTGGGCTCCCTTCGCCAGGGCCACGCCTGCCAGCACCCGCCGCGTCAGGTTCCACGGGATCACTGACGCGACCCGCGCGACGCGAGCCCTGGCCTGTGTGGAGAGGAGGAGGTCGAGGGCCGAGGCGGAGACAGCCACCCCCGTCATCACCAGCGACGCCGCGAGCAGGGGGCCCAGCGACGGGACGGGGCCTGCCGGATGCGTCAGGACGTGGGGCAGCAGGGTGCTGCGCAGCGCCGTGCCGGTGAGCACTCCTCCGGCCACACCGAGCAGTGCAGCGACTCCCACACCGACAGTCAACACGAACAGCAGGTCCGCCCCGACGCGTCGGGGCGCGAGGCCGATGCTCCGACAGCGGCGGACGCACCCCTGCGCCCACCGACGGTTCGCCCGCGAGACGGAGAACCCCACGAGCACAGCGAGCACCGAGAGCGGCGCCACGAACAGCAGCGCCTGGTCCTCGCTCAGCGAGGACTCGTGCTGCGCCACGAGCGAACTCCGCTTGGTCACCCGCGTGGGACCGTCCGGTGAGGGCGCCAGGGCCAGGGCGCTCCTGAGCGTCGACTCGACGAGTCCGGGCTCGGCCTGCCCACCCCACCCCACGAGGAGCCCGGCGCTGGGGGCGAACGACCTGGCCACCTCGGCGGGAACCGCCTCCCAGGTTCCGGGCGCTGCGAGAACCGTCAGACTGTCGGTGTCGAACCGGTCGACGACGGTGCCCACGACCCGCAAGGACGTCGCACCGGCAAAGAGCGTCAGGCGGTCGGTCCGGACTTGGCTCGCCAGGGCCGGACTCAGCACCACTTCCCCTGCTGCTGCGGGCCATCTCCCGGTCGCCAACGGGTAGGCGTCCGACAACTCGGCGACGCCCGCGTCGTCCCACCGGAGGGGTTCGACGAAGGTCGTCGCGCGGACGATTCCTCCGCTCCCGCGCCGTGGCTTCTGGTCCACCAGGGCGTCGGTGGTCGTGATCTCCAGCGCGACGTCGTCCACTCCTGCGTCGCGCAGGGCCTGCTCTGCCTCGGCCAGCCCTTCGACGCTCAGGTCCCCGGGCTCGACGGCGAGGTCGAGGGCGTGCTCGTGGGAGCCCAGTTCGCGCTGCGCCACCTGTTCGCCGGACAGGGCGAACGCGCCGGCCACCCAGTGCAGGGTCGTGAAGACGAGGGTGATGACGAACGGCACGACCAGCGACGTCAGGAGCCGACGCCCGACGAGGAACCGCCGCACGAGCAACAGGTCGGCGCGCCATGGCGACTCAGACGCCATCGAGCTGGCCGTCCACCATCGTCAGGACCCGGTCTGCCATCGGGACCGCGAGGGGGTCGTGGGTGGCCACCACGACGGCGGCACCGGAGCCGTGGGCGAGGTCTCGAAGCAGTTCGAACAGGGCCTGTGAATTGGCGGCGTCGAGGGAACCGGTCGGTTCGTCGGCGAGCAGCAACGTCCGGTCGCCCACCAGGCCTCGGGCGATGCCGACCCGCTGACGTTCTCCGCCGGAGAGCTGTTCGGGGAGTCGATCGGAGTGGGCCGCCATCCCGACCCGGCCGAGTGCTGTGCGGGCCAGGTCCCCGGCCTCGGCCCGGCTGCGCCCCAGGGCCAGCAGTGGCAGGGCGACGTTCTCCTCGGCCGAGAGCTCGAGGAGCAGGTTGTCCCGTTGGAACACCACCCCGACGTGCTCCAGACGCATCCGGGCGCGCGCCGCCTCGCTGGCGGAGGAGACCTCGAGCTCACCGATCCGCACCGTGCCGGCGTCGAGACTGTCCAGTCCGGCGAGCAGGTGGAGCAGAGTGCTCTTGCCCGAGCCGCTGGCCCCGTAGATGCAGACGAACTCACCGGGGCCGACCGCCAGGTCCACCCCGGTGAGCACCTCGATGTGTCCGCCACCGGCGTCGTATCCCTTGCGCACGCCTGTGGCGGTCAACATGTCGCTGTCCTCTGGTTCGTACGGTGGGTGAAGATTGCGTCTGTCAGCCGCAGGTGGAACCGTTGGCGCCCACGATGACAGCTTGTCGTTGAACGAGTCTCCGGAGACGTAGCCGCCCTTCGCCTCCTTGGACATCGGGACGCAGAAACCTTCGCCTCCGGCCTTCTGCCACCATCGGGCTCCGGCGGGTTCGCATTCCCGAACGGCGCGCGCCCATACTGCCTGCCCCCCCGGACAGACGCGCACGGAACGACGGATTTCGGACGACCGGTCCAGTCACCGTACCGACAGGGCGCCACCCTGGATCTGGCGTGCCTTGATCCGTCCTCGGACTCGACGAACCCCACTTCGGGCTCTTGATCGACAGCAGCCGCACGTCGGGCGCGGCGGAGGGGCGGGGCTCTGGGCGGTGGCACTCATGCCAATAACTGCACCGTCCGGACGGTACAGTTACGATTCGTCGGAACGGCGACCCCACCCACTACCCTCTGCACCATGGCTCGACCTCCCCACGCCCGCGAGAAGGCCCTGCGCGCCTACCTCGACCTGCTCGTCGACGGCGAGCGGGGAGCCACCGTGGACGCGGTGGCCGCCCGCGCCGGCATCTCCAAGGGCGGGGTGCTCTACCACTTCCCCAGCAAGGACGCCCTGGCCGAGGCCGTCCTCGACCGGTTCGACGAGGTGGCCCGGGCCGACCTCGCCGCGATGCGCGAGGACCCCGAGGGCGCCACCCGCAACTTCGTCCGCACCTCCTGGCAGACCGACGACGCCCTGGAGCCGGTCTACCGCGCCACCCTGCGACTCGCGCACGCCGGCCACGACGGTGCACTGGCCGCGCTGGACGCCCTGCACGACGGCTGGCTGGAGCTGATCACCGCGGAGGTTGGCGACCCCGGGCTGGCGAAGGTGGTGATGCTGATCGGCGACGGGCTCTACCACCAGGCGTCGATGCCCGGCACCTGGTCGCCCCAGACGTTCGCCGACCTGGACGACCTGCTCGCGCAGGTGGATCGGCTGGTCTCTCCGGCCGTCGGCGCAGCAGGTCCGCGGCCCGCCGACCGCTGAGCGAGACCCCTCCCGCGGTCCCGCCGGGCCTCCCTAC
>JAZQNT010000233.1:0-12258 GCA_045627505.1 Nocardioides sp. | reverse complement strand
GACGTCGACGCACCCGTCCCTGGAGCAGCGCCTCGAGCAGCTTGCCCGGGTCCAGACCGAGCTCGGTCGCAGGTACTGAGGTGGCGTTGATGGGTTTCCTCGACTCGCTGCTGGGACGCAGCCGCCCCAAGGCCCCGGACCTCGACGCCCTGTTCCAGGTGCCTTCGGCGGCCCTGTCGCTGTCTGCTGCGCTCGCCCTCGAACCCACGGGTCAGGGGGCCGTCTGCTACCGGGCGGCGTCGGGTGCGGCTTTCGAGGACCTCCGCGCCGAGGTGGTGGCTCTGCTGGGGGCCGACGGCTCGCCCCCGCGGGTGGAGACCCGTCCCGACTCCTTCGGCTACACCTGGACGCTCCTCACCCAGGAGACGTCGACCGAGAGTGGGCCGGACCTGTCCGCGCTGTGCACAGGTCTGCACGTGGTGAACACCTCGTTGGAGTCCCAGGGCTTCGCTTCCGGCCTGCTGTGCACGATCGTGCCCTTCGCGGCGCCGGACGGTTCGCGGGTGGCCTTGGTCTACCTCTACAAGCAGGGCACCTTCTACCCCTTCGCCCCCGCACCCGGGGCCAGTGCCCGCGACCCACGGCGCAACGCGTTGCTGGAGATGCAGGTGCGCGACGTGCTCGCCACCGAGCTGCCGCTGGAGAAAGACCTCCAGCGGGCGATGGCTTTGTGGGATGCTCCCGGACTGTGAGCCACGACACGGGGGACGACCAGGTGCTCAGCGAGCTGAGGATGCGATTCGCCTCCGATGACGCCGAGCCGGTGGCGGGAATGACGGATCTGTGCGAGGCCGCCCGCGTGGCCTCCGGCGCTGCCCGGGGACAGGTGCTGCTCGAGGTCGACGGGCGTGAGCTCGTCCTGGCGTCGTCAGGTACCGCCAAGGTGGGGCTGGACACCTCTGAGGTCGAGGTGCGCGTGCCGTTCCGGGTCGAGGGCGTCGGGGAGTGCGGCGCACTGCGGCTGCTCGCACCGGGCCCGACGAATGACGTGGTCGTGGTGGGGGCCCTCGCGGCTGCCGCCGGACGCGCGATCGACCTCGAGGTGGTCAACCAGCGCGTGTTCGACCTCGGTGAGCGGGCCGCGCGCGCGGACGAAACCCTGGCGGAGGCCGTCGGCCAGTTGGTGCACGACATCAACAACCCACTGGCTGCGGCATCGATGTCCCTGGAGATCGCTCGCGACGAGGTCTCCGAGGGTCTGGTCGCCCAGTTGATGGACCGCGCGATCGCGAGCACGACCCGGATGAAGCGGATGGTCACCGACCTGCTCACCTTCAGCACCCGACCGGCGCGGGGCCAAGCTGCCCTGGGGGAGGTGCTCACCCCGCTGGCCGGGCTCCTGGACGGGCTCTCCGCCGAACGGCTCGGGGCGGCGGGCACCGAGCTGGTCATCCCGCTCGATGCCGACGACCTGGAGGTCGTCCTGCTCGCCCTGCTCGAGAACGCGGTGAAGTTTGCCCGCGCCGACGAGCCGGCCACGGTACGGGTCACCGCCACCGCCGATCGCGACCAGGTGCGCCTGGAGGTGGCCGATGCCGGACGCGGGATCGCGCCTGAGCACCGGGAGCGGGTCTTCCTGCCCACGCTCAGGTTGGATCGGAAGATCCCGGGGAGCGGTCTCGGGCTCGCCACCGTCCGGCGGCTGGTGCACGCCGCGGGAGGGACGGCGACGATCACCGATTCCCCGTGGGGTGGGGTGACGGTGGTGCTCACCTTCCCCACGACCCTCGACTCGGATTCCGCTGCGACGAAGCCGTAGCCGCTGACGTCATGGGAAGGGTGGTCCTCCCACCCCGGAAGTCATGACGTCCGCAGGTGGTGGGGGAGTGGGAGAGTCGCGGGGGCGTTGGGGCAAGGGGCGAGTGGCAGGGCCAGTGCCCAGGGCCAGTGCCGAGCGGTGCGTGGGCGGCGTCCCGGGGCGGGGACTAGGATTCCGCCCATGACGACGATCGACCTTCCGCTGCTTCCCCTCGGCAAGGGGCGCGACCTCGACGCCGAGCGGGGCGTCGAGTGCCCGGGTGACCTCCCGGCGCCGTCCGACCCCGACCTGGTGGCCCGTGCCGAGGCCGCCAAGGCCGCTCTGGGGGACCGTCTCTTCGTGCTGGGACACCACTACCAGCGCGACGAGGTGATCCAGTTCGCCGACGTCACCGGTGACAGCTTCAAGCTTGCGCGCGAGGCCGCCGCCCGTCCGGCCGCGGAGTTCATCGTCTTCTGCGGCGTGCACTTCATGGCCGAGTCTGCCGACATCCTCACCAACGACCAGCAGAAGGTCGTGCTTCCCGACCTGGGCGCGGGCTGCTCGATGGCCGACATGGCGCGCCTCTCCCAGGTCGAGGATGCCTGGGACGCCCTGGCCGACGCCGGCGTGATCGACCAGGTCGTGCCCATCACGTACATGAACTCCTCCGCCGACATCAAGGCCTTCTGCGGCCGCAACGGCGGCGCCGTGTGCACCTCCTCCAACGCCGAGGTGGCGCTGGAGTGGGCGTTCGAGCAGAAGGAGGACGCCAAGGTGTTCTTCTTCCCCGACCAGCACCTGGGCCGCAACACCGCGGTGCTCGAGCTCGGGTTCTCCCTCGAGGACTGCGTGGTGTGGAACCCCGCACCGTCCCAACGGTGGCCTGACGCGCCAGCAGATCCGCGAAGCCCGGATGATCCTGTGGCAGGGCCACTGCTCGGTGCACGGTCGTTTCAGCGCCGACGTGGTCGACGAGCTGCGCGCCGCCCATCCGGGCATCCAGGTGCTGGTGCACCCCGAGTGCACGCACGAGGTCGTCACCAAGGCCGACCTGGTCGGCTCGACGGAGTTCATCATCCAGACCCTGGAGGCAGCCGAGCCCGGTTCCTCGTGGGCGATCGGAACCGAGCTCAACCTGGTCAAGCGGCTCGCGGACGCCCACCCGGACAAGAACGTGGTCTTCCTCGACCGCAACGTCTGCTACTGCTCCACGATGAACCGGATCGACCTGCCGCACCTGGTCTGGGCCCTGGAGAACCTGGTGGCCGGCAACGTGGTCAACCAGATCAGCGTCGATTCTGAGACCGAGGAGTGGGCGAAGGTGGCGCTCCAGCGCATGCTCGACCTGCCGGGTCGGGTCGCCACGGCCTGACACGCCTGCCCCCGATTCTGGCCTCGCTTCTGGCCTCGCTTCTGGCCCCACTTCTGGCCCGGCCCCCGGTCCCGGTGCCAGTTCCTGGCTCGCACGATGAAGGCGGTCCGACCCCGGTTGAGGCGGGGCCGCCTTCATCGTTCCCGCCGGTGGGCGCTGGCGGGACGCGTCCCCGACGAGACACGTCCCCGACGAGACACGCCCCCGACGGGCCACGCCCCCGACGGGACACGCCCCCGACGGGACACGCCCGGGTCCGGACAGGGAAGATGTGCGCCATGCGCGTCGTCTTCGCCCCTGACAAGTTCGCCGGGACCCTCACTGCCCTCGAGGCCGCGCAGGCCATGGCAGCCGGCTGGCGCCGCCACGACGCCGCCCTGGTCGCCGACGTGGTGCCCATGGCGGACGGTGGCCCCGGATTCGTGGAGGTGTTGCACACCTCGCTCGGCGGCGAGCTCGTCGAGGTGACCGTCCGAGGGCCCCACGGAACGCCGACCCGGGCTGAGGTGCTGCTCGTGGGGGAGACCGCCTACGTGGAGTCCGCCCAGGCCAACGGCCTGCACGTGGCAGAGGGCGGCAACCCGCGCCGCGCCAGCACCCACGGCGTCGGTGAGCTCGTCGCGGAGGCCATCGACCTCGGCGCGCGGCGCATCGTGCTCGGGGTCGGCGGTTCGGGCACCACCGACGGCGGCGCCGGCATGCTCGGCGCACTCGGTGCGGTGGCCGACGGACCACTCGACCAAGGCCCGGACGGACTCGCCCACGTCACGAAGGTCGACCTCCGGCCGGTCTGGGACGTGGTGGACGAGGTGGAGCTGGTGCTGGCGAGCGACGTCGACAACCCGCTCACCGGCATGTTCGGAGCGGCCAAGGTGTACGGGCCCCAGAAGGGGATCGCGGATGACGAGGTCGCTGAGGTGGACGCGATCCTGGAGCGGTTCGGGGCCCTGTGTGACCGGCGCACCTCGCTCCGCCCGGGGGCGGGGGCCGCCGGAGGACTCGGCTTCGCGGCGCTGTTGCTGGACGCGGAGCGCCGCCCCGGGTTCGCGGTGGTGGCCGAGGCTGTGGGGTTGTCGGCGCGGGTCATGTCCGCGGACCTCGTGGTCACGGGCGAAGGGTCCTTCGACCTGCAGTCCGGGGCAGGCAAGACCCCCTACGGTGTGGCCCAGGTGGCCCAGCGCGTGCTGCGTCCCTGCGTGGTGATCGCGGGGCGGGTGGACGTGGGTGCCCGGGAGAGTCGGGCACTCGGCATGGACGGCGCCTACTCCCTGTCGGAGGTGGTGGGTCAGGAGCGCGCCTTCGCCGATCCGGCCGCAGCCGTTGCCCAGGTGGCCGAACGGGTCGCGCGGAGCTGGGTGCCGGCCTGAGGAGGGTGCTGTTGCCTGACCGTTCAGGCCTGAACGGTCAAGGGGGGGAATAGACCCCTGTGTGAGAGCATTGTCAGTGGTAACAACCGCCTCCACCCCAGGGAGTTCACATGACCGAGCAGGTCGAGACCACCGACGAGCGTCGTACGGACCAGATCAACCTCAGCCCGGTCGCGGCGTCCAAGGTGCAGAGCCTCCTCGAGCAGGAGGGCCGCGACGACCTCGCGCTCCGCATCTCCGTCCAGCCCGGCGGCTGCTCGGGTCTGCGTTACCAGCTCTTCTTCGACGAGCGCACCCTCGACGGTGACGTCGTCACCGATTTCGACGGTGTCTCCGTCGTCGTGGACCGGATGAGCGTGCCGTATCTCAATGGCGCCATGATCGACTTCGTCGACTCCATCGAGAAGCAGGGCTTCACGATCGACAACCCGAACGCCACCGGTTCCTGCGCCTGCGGCGACTCGTTCCACTGATCGGACCCGTCCGGCGCCGCACTTGGGTGCACGCGTCGGGCGGTCACCCGGACCTGCAAGAGGCCCCCACCATGATGGTGAGGGCCTCTTGACGTTCCCGGGCACAGAGGCGCCGGGGGCGGTCAGTCCATGTGCAGGTGCAGGGCGTTCGCGATACGGGCCGCTGCCGCGCTGACCCGGATCTCGTGCTTCGCCACCTCGCGGGGGTAGTCCTCGAAGTGGATGCTCGGCGCCTGCTCGGAGACCGCCTTGGCCGCGCGCTCCGGGCGGAGGGAGGAGGCGACCTCGCGGGCATCGATCGCCATCTCGGACGGCGAGGAGAGCTCAGCGTAGGTCATGTGGGAGCCTGGAGCGCGGTGGGTCATGACTGGGACGCTAGCGGTGACCGATTGGTACGGGAAGCGGTACTCAGCGGTAGTGTCGAGCGCATGTCGCTCCTCATCGCCGGGTCCATTGCAACGGACCACCTGATGTCCTTCGCGGGGAAGTTCTCCGACTCACTCGTCGTCGACCAGTTGGACAAGATCTCGCTCTCGTTCCTGGTGGACGACCTCGAGATCCGTCGAGGCGGGTGCGCGGCGAACATCTCCTTCGGGTTGGGCAGCCTGGGGCTGCGTCCGGTCCTCGTGGGTGCGGTGGGGGAGGACTTCGCGGACTACCGCGCCTGGCTGGAGCGCCACAACGTCGACTGCGACTCCGTGCACGTCTCGGAGACCAAGCACACCGCGCGCTTCGTCTGCACCAACGACACCTCGATGGCGCAGATCGCCTCCTTCTACCCGGGGGCGATGAGCGAGTCCCGCGAGATCGAGCTCAAGCCGATCGTGGACCGGGCCGGTCACCCCGAGTACGTCCTCATCGGTCCTGACGACCCCGAGGGCATGCTCCGCCACACCGACGAGTGTCGTCAGCGCGGCTACCGCTTCGTGGCTGACCCCTCGCAGCAGCTGGCCTTCGGCGACGGCGAACTGATCCGGGCGCTGGTCGAGGGCGCCCACATCCTCTTCTCGAACGAGTACGAGGCCTCCCTGATCGTGCAGAAGACCGGGTGGAGCCGGGACGAGGTGCTGGAGCGCGTCGGCACCTGGGTGGTGACCCTGGGCGCCGCAGGAGTCCGGATCGAGCGCAAGGGTGAGGAGCCCGTGGTGGTCCACGCCGTCGGCGACGCCGTCGCGGTCGAGCCCACGGGCGTCGGTGACGCATTCCGGGCCGGCTACCTGGCCGGTCTGGCCTGGGACCTGGAGGACAAGCACGCCGCCGAGCTCGGCTGCCTGCTCGCCGCCCACGTGGTGGAGCAGGTCGGAACCCAGGAGTACACCCTCACGCGGGAGGCGTTCCTGGCCCGCTGCGAGAAGACGTACGGCGCCGAGACCGTGGCCGCCATCGCGCCGCACCTGGCCACGCTGCGTTGATCTGAGCCACTGCGCCGACTCGGATCGCTTGGTCGGGAATCGGCTGGCTCAGCTGCTCCGACGGACCAGGTACCTCGGTACCTGGTCCGTCGTGGTGTCCGCGCCCAGGTACTCGTGGCCCTTCATCCTGCACCACGCCGGGACGTCCACCCGCGCTGCGACGTCCGTGGCCAGCACGGCCACGACTTGACCGACCTCGACGTCGGTGTGGTGCCGTGCAAGCTCGATGACCGGCATCGGGCAGAGCATGTCGCGGCAGTCCAGCACCAGCGCCACGTCGTGCACCAGTTCGTCGGGCACCAGTTCGTCGTGCACCAGCTCGGGGTCGGAGGCGTGATCGGTCACAGTCCGATCCTGCCCCGCAGCTCCGCCACCACGCGAGGCAGCGCGTCCAGGAAGGCGTCGACGTCCTCGGCGGTGGTCTCCCGGTGCAGGGCGAGGCGCACGTTGCCGTGCGTGAGGGCGCCCATGGCCGCGAGGACGTGGGAGGGGGTCAGGGTCGACGAGGTGCAGGCCGAGCCGCTCGCGACCCCGAAGCCCAGCCGGTCGAGCTCGGTGACCAAGGACTCGCCGTCCAGGTAGAGGCAGGAGAACGTGAGCACGTGCGGCAGGCGGCGCTCGGGCTCCCCGACCACCTGCACGTCGGGCAGTTGCGCCACCTGCTCCCGGATCCGGGAGACCAGGGCGTGCTGTCGCCGGCGAACCTTGTCCGCCTCGGCCTGGACAGCCTGGAGGGCGGCCGAGGCCGCGAGCGCTGCCGGTACGTTCTCGAAACCGGAGGACCGCTCGTCCGCCCGGTCGTCCCGGGGGAAGGGATTGCGCCACCGCGCGCCCTTGCGCACCAGCAGCACGCCGACTCCCGCGGGGCCACCCCACTTGTGCGCCGAGCCGGCCGACACCTGCCACACGGGGGGGAGGGGGACGTGGCCCACGCCGGCACAGGCATCCGTGAACAGCGGCACCGGGTCGCTGCGCTCGGTCAGGACCGCGACGAGGGACTCGAGGTCCTGCACGGTTCCGACCTCGTGGTTGGCGGCCTGGATCGCGGCCAGGGCGAGCCCCTGTCCTGCCGCGGCCTCGAGCGTACGTCGCAGCGCGTCGGCCGTCACCAGCCCGGTCGCCGTCACCGGCACCTCCACGCGCGGGGTGCCCTGCCAGTCCAGGGCGTGCAGGACCGACGAGTGCTCCACCGCGGAGTGCAGAACCGTGCCGCCGACCCGCTGGCGTCCGCGCAGGAGGCCCAGGAGTCCCCGGTGCACCGCGTCCGTCCCGGAGGAGGTGAAGGTCACCTCGTCCGGCCGGACGCCGAGGCCCTCGGCGAGCACCTCGCGGGCGTTGTCCAGCAACAGTCGGGCCCGGCGTCCCTCGTGGTGGAGGCGCCGTGGATCGGCCCAGCCCTGGTCGAGCGCAGCCAGCAGCACCTCGCGGGCCGCTGGGTGCAGGGGAGTGGAGGAGGCGGCGTCGAGGTCACGTCGCGCGGCGTCGGTGGTCGCGGGCCGAGCCGGCGACTCGCCCGGTCCCGGGAGGGGCGTCTGGTTGCTCGATTGCACGTCCAGAACGTAGCGCCACGGGAGTGTGACGAAGCACGGGGAGACCCTGAATGCGTTCGGCGGAGCGCTTCAGATAGTGTGACCCCCATACGTGACTGCCCAAGAGAGAGAGGCTCGTTCGTGGGTCTGCAACTCCCCTCGCGCGCAGCGGCACCCGTCAAGAAGGGTGTGAGAGCAGCTGTGCTGGGTCTCGGCCTGCTCGTACTCGGTGCGTGCTCCGCTGAGGACAAAGATCAGATCGGAAGACTCGCGATGCCCGCCCCGGCGTCGGAGCAGGCTCCCGCCACCTTTGAACTGTGGAAGTGGAGCTGGGTCGCGGCCGCCGTCGTCGGTGTCCTCGTCTGGGCTCTGATGTTCTACGCAGCATTCCGGTTCCGCCGTACTGCCAAGAACCAGGTGCCCATCCAGACGCGGTACAACCTGCCGCTCGAGATCTTCTACACCATCGCCCCGATCATGATGGTGATCGTCTTCTTCTACTGGACGGTCGACGCCCAGAACAAGATCCTCGACGATCCCAAGACCGATCACGTCGTCGACGTCGTGGGTCAGCAGTGGTCGTGGACGTTCAACTACACCGACCAGGGCAACGAAGGGACGACCCCGCGGGTCATCGGCACCACCGCCGAGCGCCCGACGCTGGTGCTGCCGGTGGACCAGACCGTCGAGTTCAAGCTGCACTCGCCCGACGTCATCCACTCGTTCGGCGTCGACGGCTTCCTCGTCAAGATGGACGTCATCCCGGGCACCACCAACAGCTTCAAGGTGACCCCGAACAAGCTGGGCACCTACGCAGGCAAGTGCTACGAACTCTGCGGCGTCTACCACTCGCGCATGCTGTTCGACGTGAAGGTCGTCTCGCAGGCTGAGTACCAGAACTACTTGGACGAGCTCCAGGCCACCGGTCAGGTGTCCGACAAGCCGCTCCTCGGTGGTTCCGACGTCAGGAACGTCGCCGGCCTCGAGACCGACGCAGAAGGAGGCCACGAGTGACCACCACGCAGGTTCGTCCCGAGGTCGCCGGGAGCCCCCGTAAGTCGCTGGGACAGCAGGCCGTGCGTCTGCTGACCACCACCGACCACAAGCTCATCGGCAAGATGTACCTGGTCACGTCGTTCGTGTGGTTCATCCTCGGCGGCATCATGGCGATGCTGATCCGTGCTGAGCTCTCGTTCCCCGGCCAGCAGATCGTCAACGACGAGCTGTACAACCAGCTCTTCACCATGCACGGCACCATCATGCTGCTGCTGTTCGCGACCCCGCTGTTCTTCGGCTTCGCGAACGTGATCATGCCGATCCAGATCGGCGCCCCCGACGTGGCGTTCCCCCGCCTGAACATGTTCAGCTACTGGCTGTACCTGTTCGGTGGTCTGGTTGCCGCCTCGGGCTTCCTCACCCCTTCCGGTGCCGCTGACTTCGGTTGGTTCGCCTACGTCCCGCTCTCCGACGCAGTGCGTTCGCCGGGCTCTGGTGGCGACCTGTGGATCATGGGTCTCTACCTGGGTGGTCTGGGCACGATCCTCGGTGCCGTCAACTTCATCACCACGATCATCTGCATGCGCGCACCTGGCATGACGATGTTCCGGATGTCGATCTTCACCTGGAACACGCTGATCACCTCGATCCTCGTGCTCATGGCTTTCCCGATCCTGGCCGGCGCGCTGCTCTCCCTGGAGGCGGACCGCATCCTGGGTGCGCACGTGTTCGACCCGGCTCACGGTGGCCCGATTCTGTGGCAGCACCTGTTCTGGTTCTTCGGACACCCTGAGGTGTACATCCTGGCGCTGCCGTTCTTCGGTGTCGTCTCCGAGATCCTTCCGGTGTTCTCCCGGAAGCCGATCTTCGGTTACGTCGGCCTCGTGGGCGCCACGCTCGCCATCGCGATCCTGTCGATCGCCGTGTGGGCGCACCACATGTTCGTCACGGGTCAGGTGAACCTGCCGTTCTTCGCGGGTATGACCTTCCTGATCGCAGTGCCAACAGGAGTGAAGTTCTTCAACTGGATCGGAACCATGTGGGGCGGGTCCATCGCGATGGACACCCCGATGCTCTGGACCATGGGCTTCCTGACCACCTTCCTCTTCGGTGGTCTGACCGGTGTGATCCTGGCTTCGCCGCCCCTGGACTTCCACGTGTCCGACTCGTACTTCGTGGTCGCGCACTTCCACTACGTGGTCTTCGGCACCGTCGTCTTCGCGATGTTCGCCGGCTTCTACTTCTGGTGGCCGAAGTTCACCGGTCGCATGCTGGACGAGCGCCTCGGCAAGATCCACTTCTGGATCCTGTTCGTCGGCTTCCACACCACCTTCCTGGTCCAGCACTGGCTGGGTGTCGAGGGCATGCCGCGTCGTTACGCCGACTACCTCCCCGAGGACGGCTTCACGCTGCTGAACCAGATCTCCACCGTGGGTGCGTTCCTGACCGCAGTCTCGACGCTTCCCTTCCTGTGGAACATCTACGTGTCGCGCAACTCGCCCAAGGTCGAAGTTGACGACCCGTGGGGCTGGGGCCGCTCGCTCGAGTGGGCCACGTCCTGCCCGCCGCCGCGTCAGAACTTCACCAAGCTGCCGCGCATCCGTTCCGAGTCCCCGGCGTTCGACCTCCACCACCCGGAGCTCGCGGCGGACGACGAGCTCGAGTTCGAGACTGTCAAGGGAGGCGTCCGATGAAGGTCGAAGCATGGATCTTCGGAGTGTGCGGAATCTTCTTCGCACTCGTCACCCCGTCCTACTGGGTGATCTCCGGTGACTGGACCGGTACCTCGGCCCTCACCATGGCCACCCTGCTGGCTCTGATGGTTGCTGGTTACCTGGGCATCCAGGCCAAGCTGCACGACGAGCGTCCCGAGGACCGCCTCGACGGCGAGATCGCGGACGGCGCCGGCGAGTACGGCTTCTTCCCGCCCTACTCGTGGTGGCCGCTGTGGTGCGCCCTTCCGGCTGCACTGGGCGTCTACGCCATTGCGATGCAGGCCTGGTGGCTCTTCGTGATCGCCTTCGGGCTCGCGATGGTGGCCGCGATCGGCTGGGTCTTCGAGTACTACCGCGGCGAGCACGCTCACTGAGCGTCGCACTCCGCTGAAGGGCGTGGAACGGGAAACCGTTCCACGCCCTTCGTGCATTTGTTGGGGGCAGCGGCGGGGCGGCGATACCTCACTCCCACGCTGTCACTTCCCACGCCGTCATTCCGTGCGGTGTCACTCCGCCAGGAGTTCGCGGACCCTCGGAGCGACCTCGGTTCCGTAGAGGCGGATGCACTCCATCAGCTCGTCGTGGGGCTGGGGGCCGTTGGCGTACTTGAGGTCGAATCGGGACAGCCCGAGGGTGCGCGCGGTTTCTGCGATCTTGCGGGCCACGGTCTCCGGTGAGCCGACGAAGAGGGCACCGTGCGCGACCTCCTGCTCGAACTGGATGCGCGTGGCCGGTCCCCAGCCGCGCTCAGCTCCGATCCGGTCGCGGTTCGCCTTGAAGTGGGGGAAGAGCAGCTCCTTGGCCTCCTCGTCGGTGGCCGCCACGAACCCGGGAGCGTGCACCCCCACCTTCTGGGTCGGCAGTTCGAACTGCGCCAGGGCCCGGTGGTAGAGATCCACGAACGGGGCGAAACGGTCCGGGGCGCCGCCGATCACCGCCAACATGAGCGGTAGGCCGTGTCGTGCTGCCCGCACGACCGATTCGGGCGAGCCGCCCACTCCGACCCACGTGGGGATCCCACCGGCAGCGGTGCGTGGGTGCACCTGGGTCGGCTGCAGCGGTGCGCGGTGGTGTCCGCTGAAGGAGACCGGCTGCTCGGTGCGCAAGGCGGCGAAGAGTTCGAGCTTCTCCTCGAACAGCACCTCGTAGTCCTCCAGCGAGAGGCCGAACAGCGGGAACGACTCGGTGAAGGAGCCGCGACCCAAGGTGACTTCGGCCCGGCCGCCCGACACGGCGTCCAAGGTGGCGAAGCGTTCGTAGACCCGAATCGGGTCATCCGAGCTGAGTACGGTGACGGCGGTTCCCAGCCGGATGTCCTTGGTCACGGACGCCGCAGCGGCGAGCACCACGTCCGGGGCGCTGATGGCGAAGTCGTCGCGGTGGTGCTCGCCCACGTTGAAGACGTCGAGTCCGACCTGGTCGGCGAGCACGGCCTGGGCCACGACGTCACGGATGACGCGGTGGTGGGGTGTGGGTCGTCCGTCAGGTTCGGTGCTGACGTCCCCGAAGGTGTCCAGTCCGAGTTCAAGCGTCATCTGTGCTCCTGGAAGTGATGGGAAGGGCAACGTCACGTGCGGAACGACTGTCCCGAGGTGTGCGTGGCGGTACACCCCGGACGCTACGCCGCCGGGCGTCCAGAAGGACGAGGGGCCG
>JAZQNT010000232.1:0-5362 GCA_045627505.1 Nocardioides sp. | reverse complement strand
CCGACCAATAACGAAGTCGCCATGTTCTTCTGTTACAGCGGTCAGGGCATCGGATATCTGTATTCCCGCCGCCCGACGACTTCGTGGAATACTGTACTCCTCCCGGCCAAATCTTCCGGTCGGGGCCTTCTGCGTTCCGTGGCTTCTGCGTTCCGTGGCTTCTGCGTTCCGGGCCCCCGCATGCGCAGGCCCCCACCGGACGCCGGCCCCGGCGGCCGCCGGGCCCACCGGTCGATACGTGCCCCTCGTCAAGAACCGGCGACACCGCCACAATGCTTGCTCGGCAAGGATCCGGAGAGCGGAGGGACAGATGCGGGGGCACCTCCACGCCGTCCTGCTGCTCGCGGCCACGACCGGCATCGGCGTCCTGGCCGGCCTGTTCGCCCCCGAGGGGGTGCATGGCTTCCACCTCTACCCCTTCGGGATGCTCCCCCTGGTGGTCCTGCAGCTCGGCCCCGGACGACGCGGCCCGATCTCGGTCCTGGTCGGGGCCACCACGCTGCTCACGCTCACCGCCCTGGGTACCCCGCCCTACGCCGCGCTGCTGTACGCGGTGGCAGGGGTGGGCTGCGCGCACCTGTGCCTGCGCATCCTGCGCAGCGACTCCCCCACCTCCCCACCTCCCGGGCGCGGCTGGACGCTGCTGGTGACGGCCACCACGGCAGCGGCCGTCGTCCTCGCGCTGGCCGCTCTCCTGGCCACCGCGGGCGAGCCCCTGGACGTCCGCGGGGCAGTCGTCGCCGCCTCCTTCGTCAACGCGTTCGGCACCTTCATCGCCTGGCTCCCGCTCACCCGTCGCCAGCGTTCGCTGCCCGCGCTCTGCGGGCCGGTCGAGCGCGCGGCCCAGTGGATCGCCCTGCCCGCCGCCGCGCTGCTCGCCTTCTCGTCCTCCGCCACCTCGTCGTTCAGCTACGTGGTGCTGGCCCTGCTCTCCTGGGCTGCCCTGCGGCTGACCTGGCACGAGGTGCTCGCCCAGGTGCTGCTCGTCAGGTTCGCGGCCATCACCCTCACCAACCACGAGCGTGGTCCGTGGGCCGGGGTCACCACCGATCTCCACGCCGCAGACCTGGTACCGGACCTCGCACCGCTGGACGCGCAGATCTTCCTCATCACCTGCTCGCTCTGCGTGGTCGCCCTCAGCCTCAGCAGCGCGCGCACCCGGGCCGAGATCCAGCGCAGCGCACGCGAGGACGCCGAGCACGTGGCCGAGGAGCGGTTGGTCAACGTGGTCGAGGAGTTGGAGGCCGAACGCACGGCGCTGAAGCAGATGCAGGAGGTGGACAGGCTGAAGGACTCCCTGATCTCCACCGTCAGCCACGAGTTGAGGACACCGATCACCAACATCATCGGGTACACCGAGCTGCTCGAGGAGGGCGACTACGGAGACCTCTCCGCGCCCCAGCGCCAGGCCCTGACCAGGGTCGACACCAACTCACGACGGCTGCTGGCGATGATCGACGACCTGCTGACCGTCTCCCGCCTGCGCTCCGCCGCGGTGAGCCTCGAGCGACGCCCGATCGACCTGGTCCGGGTGGTCAGGGCCGCCGAGGAGACGATCGCCCCCCGGGTGCACGACGCGGGCGTGTCGCTGGAGATGGACCTGCCCGCGGCCCCGCTGCTGACGTCCGGAGACGCCACGAAGCTCGAGCGGGTGCTGGTGAACCTGCTCTCCAACGCGGTGAAGTTCACCCCACCGCTGGGACAGGTCACCGTGCGCCTGCGGGCGCAGGGCGGGTGGGCCGTGGTCGAGGTGGCCGACACCGGATACGGGATCCCCCCGGAGGACCTGGAGCGGCTCTTCTCGCAGTTCTTCCGCTCCTCGGTGGCGGAGGAACGTCACATCCAGGGAACTGGCCTGGGACTGGCGATCGTGCGCTCGATCGTCGAGGCGCACGGGGGGCAGGTCGACGTCGTCTCGACGGTCGACGTGGGCACCACCTTCAGCGTCCGGTTGCCACTGGCACCGGTCCCCGCCGGCCCCGGCTCAGCGGGGACCGGCTCAGCGCGCCAGGACTCTGCCGCTCCTGAGTCCGCCGCTCCTGAGTCTGGCCCTCCCTAGTCTGCCCCTCAGGGGCCGGAGGTCGCTCAGAGGTAGAGGCCGGTCGAGCCGTCCTCGAGTCGCTCGGCGGCGACCGCGTGCACGTCACGCTCACGCATGACGACGTAGACCTCCCCGTTGACCTCGACCTCGGCCTTGTCCTCGGGGTCGAACAGCACCTTGTCGCCCAGCTCCACGGCGCGGGCGTTCGGGCCGGTGGCCACCACCTTCGACCAGGCCAGGCGACGAGCACCCAGGGCAGCGGTGGCCGGGATCACGATGCCACCGGACGAACGACGTTCGCCGGCCTCCTCGTCGACGGCCACCAGGACCCGGTCATGCAGCATCCTCACCGGCGCGCCGGAGCCGCCGGAGGAGAAATGGGTCACTTGACGATCTTGCGGAGGACGACGAGCGAGACGACGACCCCCACGGCGATGCCAGCAGCGCGGAGGATCGCGTCGGTCTTCGGCGCCCCCGTCTCGAGGTCCACGAACTTCGACTTGATGCTCGTGACCTCACGGCTCACGATCGTCTTCGGGTGAGCGCGGTAGAGCAGCTGGTCGAGGGTGTCGGCCAGACGCTCGCGCGCCTGCTCCATCTCGGTCTCGATGGCGTTCACGTCGTTGGTCACACCGGGGAGGTTACCAACACCACACCCCCGAGGGCCACGAGGGAGACCCAGACCACGGCGCATCCACAGCGCAGGTGCACGACGGGGGTCCGCGGAACCCGCTCAGGTACGTTCTGGGCGACCCGTACCCGTCCGAACCACCAGCCAGGAGCATCCGTGAGCCAGCGCCTCTCCCCCGGCGACACCGCCCCCGCCTTCACTCTGACCTCCGACACCGGCGAGCAGGTCTCGCTGTCGGACTTCGCGGGCCGTCGCACGATCGTCTACTTCTACCCCGCAGCCATGACCCCGGGCTGCACGAAGCAGGCCTGCGACTTCACCGACTCGCTCGACTCGCTCAAGGCCGCCGGGTACGAGGTCGTGGGGATCTCGCCGGACAAGCCCGAGAAGCTGGCCAAGTTCCGGGAGCGTGACGGACTGACCATCACCCTGCTCTCCGACCCGTCGAAGGAGACGCTGCGCGCCTACGGCGCCTTCGGCGAGAAGAAGCTCTACGGCAAGGTCGTCGAGGGCGTCATCCGCTCCACCGTGGTGGTCGACCCCGAAGGCAGGGTCGAGGTGGCCCAGTACAACGTCAAGGCGACCGGACACGTCGCGAAGCTGCGCCGGGACCTCAAGCTCGCCTGAGCCTCCTGCCGTCGCGCCCCACCGGTTCTGGTCGCCGCAGGCACAGTCCTGCAACCACAACCGGTGGGGCGCGACGGGCC
This sequence comes from Nocardioides sp., assembly GCA_045627505.1. Classification (GTDB taxonomy): domain Bacteria; phylum Actinomycetota; class Actinomycetes; order Propionibacteriales; family Nocardioidaceae; genus Nocardioides. Next base: position 1,983 of record JAZQNT010000232.1, on the reverse strand, counting down.
GGAGGGTTCAGTCGACGTCGCGCCGCAACGTGGTGAACCGGGCCAGGACCGCGAAGCCCACCGCGTAGGCGAGGAGCACCACGCCGCCCTGCCAGCGTGAGAGCAGGTCAGCGGACCCGATCACCGAGTACAGGCTCTCCCCGACGAGCGCCTCCGCCGCGGCTCCGGGGAAGTACAGCCCCACCTGGCCGAACCCGTCGCCGAGCACGCCCAGCCCCAGCCGCAGCATCGGCTCGATCAGCTGGGTGAAGGCCAGGATGCAGACCACCGCCGCCACCTGCTGAGGCACCAGCGCCCCGAAGCCGACACCCACCATCCCCCACAGCGCCAGGGCCACGACGACCAGCCCGACGGTCCCCCAGGTGGCCGGGTCGCCCAACGCCGTCGGACGGTCGGTGGCCAGCAGCACCACCGCGCTGGCAGCGACCGCGCCGACGACGCCGCAGAGTCCGAGGAAGGCGCCCGTGACCGCCTGGACCGTGAGCTTCGCGGTCAGCAACCGGGAGCGGCTGGGGTCGGCCAGCAGCACGCCGGCCAGGGTGCGGTGCCGGAACTCCGAGGTGATGGCCAGCGAACCGGCCACCAGCGGGAAGACGTAGCCCAACGAGACCGGCAGCGAGTAGAAGGTGCGGGCCACCTCCCCCGGGGTGCCCTCCACCTGCATGCCGCCCTCCTCCACGGGCAGGGTCGCGGCGAAGGTGAGCAGGCCGGCCAGGAAGGCCATGTAGCCCAGGCAGACCAGCCCCAGGACCCACCAGGTCGGGGTGGCCATGACGCGTCGCCACTCGGCCAGCAGCGCACCGAGCCACGGGTTCGGGGGTGGCGGCAGCTCCGGCTCGGTGCCGGCGGTGCCCACGGCGTCCGGAGTACCGGTGGTGCCCACGGCGCTCATGCGGCACCTCGCTCGTCCAGGGCACGTACCCGTCCCGGCATCTCTCCGGAGACCACCTGCAGGAAGGTGCTCTCCAGGTCCCCGCCCCGCTGCCCCAGGCGGTGCACCTCCAGACCTGCGGCGAACAGCGCGTGCCCGACCGCAGCCGTGCTCAGCTCACGTCCGCCTGCACCGACGTGCACGTCGAACCCGTCGGCGGACGGCTCGGCCGCCCACCCGGCCGACTCCAGGGCGGCCCGGATCGCCGGGCCGTCAGGACCCGCGACGGCCACCACGGGCCTCGACATGGCCATCATCTCCGTCAACGACGAGGAGTGGACCAGATGCCCCCGGGAGAGCACCAGCACGTCGTCGACCCCCGCCTGCACCTCACCGAGGTGGTGGCTGGAGACCAGGACGGTGCGCCCCTCGGCAGCCAGGTGGCGCAGCAGGTCACGCAGCCAGGCGATGCCCTGGGGATCCAGTCCGTTCGCCGGCTCGTCCAGGACGAGCACCGCCGGGTCGCCCAGCAGCGTGCCGGCCAGAGCGAGGCGTTGCCGCATCCCGAGGCTGTAGCCGCCCACCTTCCGGTCCTTCGCCTCGTGCAGCCCCACCTGACCGAGCACCCGGGCGATCCGGGCGTCCGGCGCCCCCACCGCGGGCGCGAGCGTGCGCAGGTGGTCCCAGCCGGTGCGTCCGGGGTGGAACGACGCCTCCAGCGAGGCGCCCACCACGCGCTGCGGGTGCGGGATCGCGGAGTAGGGGCGACCGCCCACCAGCGCCGTGCCGGCGTCCGGCCGTGCCAGGCCCAGCAGCATCCGCAACGTGGTGGTCTTTCCCGAGCCGTTGGGGCCGAGCAGGCCCGTGACCCGACCGGGCAGGACGTCGGCGTCCACGGCGTTCACCGCACGGACCTGGCCGTACGTCTTCGTCAGGCCGCGCAACGCCAGGGGCAGACCCTGCACGCGGACCCCGATGGTGCTCATCCCTAGACTTCCTCTCGAGCCGGAGTGGTGGAATTGGTAGACACGCAGGATTTAGGTTCCTGTGCCCGTGGGCGTAGGGGTTCGAGTCCCCTCTTCGGCACCGTGTCCCTGCGCGTCCGACCGTGG
>JAZQNT010000231.1:0-3065 GCA_045627505.1 Nocardioides sp. | reverse complement strand
GGGTGATCAAGGGAGAGGACCGGCAGTACCTGGTGCTGAGGATCATCGCGCAGCAGGACCTGGTGGTGCGTGTGCCGTCCGACAACCTCGACCTGGTCGGGGTCCGCGACGTCGTCGACCAGGACGGACTGGACCGCGTCTTCTCGATCCTGCGTGCGTCGGAGATCGACGAGCCCACCAACTGGTCGCGCCGGTACAAGGCAAATCTGGAGAAGCTGCACAGCGGAGACGTCATGAAGGTCTCCGAGGTGGTCCGCGACCTGTGGCGTCGCGACCGCGACCGTGGGCTGTCCGCCGGCGAGAAGCGGATGCTCGCTCGTGCCCGTCAGGTGCTGGTCTCGGAGTTGGCGCTGGCCGAGAAGACCAACGAGGACAAGGCCGAAGCCATCCTGGACGAGGTCCTCGCCTCCTGAGCTGTCCCGTCCGACGCGAGGCCCCCGGAGACCCCTCCGGGGGCCTCGCGTCCGGACGTGGGCGGCTAGCGTGGAGCACGTCATGAGCGATCACAGCACCGACGTCCCTGAGTTCGAATCCGTCTTCCTCGACCCCGACGCGCCCGCTCCGGTGGGGCTGCTCCTCGACGAGGACCGCGGCACCCTGCCCTACGCGCTGATCCACGGTGAGGCACTCATCACCTGTGCGGCGTGGGGGATGGGCGAGGCGGGGGTGCTCCCCGCCGACACCGGCTGGACCTGGGACGACGTGCGCGAGCACGTGGAGCTGACGGGTGCCACCCTGGTGCTGCACGACCCGCTCTGCCCGATGACCCCCGCGCCGTTCATCGCCGAGTGCGTGGACCGGGCCCACCACCAGCGTGTCGTGGTGGCGGCCGTCCGCCCCGTCACCGACACGGTCAAGACCCTCGATGAGGGCTTCCTCTCCGAGACCGTCGACCGGGAGAACCTGCGCACCGTCGCTTCTCCGGTGGTGCTGCCCTCGTCGGTGGTCGCCGCCATGCCGACGCTGCCCAGCACCCACTTCGAGACACTGGTCCCGTTGCTGCGGGAGCACTTCCCGGTGGCGCTCGTCCCGGCCCCAGCCGAGGCGCGCCGCATCACCACCGCGGACGACGTCCGGGTGCTGGAGGAGCTGACCCGCCGCGAAGGCGGTCCGCTCGGCCTCTGAGGAGGCTCAGCCGCCGACGCGCTCCAGCAGGCCCTCGGCCAGCGCCAGGTCCTCCGCGAAGGTGATCTTGAGGTTGGTGGCCCCGGACGCCACGGCTGCGATCCGCAGCGACGGGTCGTGGTGCTCGAGGCAGCTCGCCGTGTCGGTGCCGGTGAAGCGGTCGGTCTCCGCTGCCCGGTAGGCGGCGAGCAGCGCGGGCGCGCGGAAGGCCTGCGGAGTCTGCACCCCGGCCAGCACCTCGGGGGCGGGGGTTCCGTCCAGGGTGATCAGGGCGCGCGCCGGTGCGACCGGCCCCGCCCCGCCGTGCTCCGCGGCAGCGGCGATCGTGTGGGCGTACAGCTCCGGGGTCGCCAGCGGACGGGCGCCGTCGTGCACGGCCACGACCTCCACCTCGCCGGCCTCGATCTCGGCCTCGACCGCGCGGATGCCGGCCCACTCCGAGGCGTGCCGGTCCTCCCCTCCGGTGACCAGCCGCACCTCGACGTCGCCGGGCAGGTGCGGGGTGAGGGCAGCGGCGACCAGACGTTCCTCGCCCGGCTTCGCCACCACCACCAGGTGGCGCAGTCCGGGGACGGCCAGGGCATTGCGCACCGAGTGCACCAGCACCGGGACGCCGGCGAGCGGGAGCAGGACCTTGTTCACCGGGAGACCGGCGACCGTGGCGCCCACCCGGGTGCCGGAGCCGGCGGCCAGGACGACCACGGCGCAGGGGACGGGCTCCCGAACGGGGTCGGCGGCGGGGGTGAATGCGGGGGCGGCGTCGTCGCGGGTGAATTCGGGGGTCGGGCCAGGCACGGTGCTCACACGCGAAGGGTATCCGGGCAGCCTCTCGTGCGGTGCGTGGGCAGTCGGCGTCCAGCGCGGATGTCGCCCGGTCGTCACCCGGTCCTCGCCCGGCCGTTGCCCGCCGTCCGTTCCAAGCGTTTTCATGTCTGAAACATGCGGCAACGTCGCGACAACATGTCGTGCCTAGCGTCAGTCCTGGTCAGCAATGGGGCTGCCGCGGACGTCCTCCGGGCGCCGGCGCCGTTCCCTGCTGCCCGGCGAAGACCCTCGGACGAACGGACGGTGCCATGGCGCAGGACTTCCAGCCGGTCTGCCCGCTCGAGGCGCTCGAACCCGGACGGGGGGTCGCCGCCCTCGTGCACGGACAGGCGGTGGCCATCTTCCGGCTCTCGGGCGACCGGGTGCGGGCCGTGGGCAACCATGACCCGTTCTCACGCAGCTCGGCGCTGGCCCGCGGGATCATCGGCACCCTCGGCGACATCGACTACGTCGCCTCCTCGGGGCACCGACGCGCCTTCGACCTCGACACCGGGATCTGCCTCCAGGACCCCTCGATCTCGGTGCCCTGCTTCGACGTCCGGGTGGAGGACGGGACGGTGCACATCGGTCCACGGCTGGAGCGTCGGGCCAGTTGAGCGGGCCAGTTGAATCGGGCCAGTTGAGCCGGGCCAGTTGAGTCAGGCGACGGGGTAGACCAGCGCCGTGGCGATCGCCGCGACACCTTCGCCGCGGCCGGTGAGCCCCAGGCCGTCGGTGGTCGTGGCGGATATGTTCGCTGGACAGAGAAGCGCAATTTTGAAACGATACTGAATTTAATCAGCACTCATAAAATTGATGTTGATTGCCTAATTACAGAATCAGTTGATTTAGACAACTATTCTGAAATATATGGCGACATGAGAAAGCGTGGCAGCATTGCCAGCATCTTGCGCTATCCGGAATCTACATCGACAAAAAGCATTGTGGAGATTGAAGGAAATCGATTTGAAGCAACAAGTGGGAAGATTGGCATTATCGGAGCCGGCAACTATACCAGTTCGATGGTAGTGCCTTGTTTGAAGAAGGCTAATGCTCATGTCAAATATATAGCAAGTGCAGGTGGCTTATCAGCTAAGATTCTTGCCAAGAAGATGGGTGCAGAATGTGCAACAAGC
>JAZQNT010000230.1:0-3282 GCA_045627505.1 Nocardioides sp. | reverse complement strand
CGGGCCCCGACGTCGAGGCGTCCCCGACCGCGTCGGTGCGGAAGTGGTTGGTGCGCAGGGTCGCGTCGAGCACGCTGAGGTGTGCCCTCAGGATCCGGTCGTGGTCGCGCCGCTCCACCGCGTCCAGCTCCGCGGCCAGCTCGCCGGCGACGCGCGCCTCTGCCTCGGCGCGCGCGGTCTCGTCCTCGAACCGGTCGGGATCGAACCTGACCTCGAAGAGCTCGGCGAACAGGCGGGCTACCGACGCGTTGGCGCGCAAGGCCGCCACCGTGCTCTCCAACCGGTACGGCAACCCGCCCTGCCGCAGGTACGAGGCGATCGCCCGCAGCACCACCACCTGGCGCCAGGTCAGGCCCGCCACCAGCACCAGGGCGTTCAGACCGTCGACCTCGCACCGGTCGTCCCACATCGCGTGCACCGCGTCCACGAAGATCTCGGGCGAGGCGTACGGGACCTCGGTGGGGTGGCTCATCTCGAAGTCGTAGATCCAGGCCTTGCCGTCGGGGCCGGTCACCTCGTGCGGCCGCTCGTCGAGGACCTCGACGCCGGCCGAGTGCAACAACGGGAGCATGTCCGCCAGCGAGACCGGGATCCCCGAGCGGCACACCTTCAACCGGGCGACGCGACGACGCCCCGTCAACCGGTCGGAGTGCAGGTGCGTGACCACCATCCGCATCGCGACCTCACCGGCCTGCAGCCCGGAGAGCACGCCCAGGTCCTCGACGGCCTCCTCCGCCGACGTCACCTCCTTGTAGCTCTCGGGCAGCCCCGCCGCCCAGCGCCGCACCAGCTCGGGCCCGGCCTCGGGACCACGCAGGTCCACCGCGGCGGCCAACAGGTCGTCGCGCCAGGACCGCGCGGCGCGCGCCAGGAGCGCCTCGACGTCGTCCTCGTCGGGTTCGGCCAGGGCCTGGCCCTCGGGCGGGTGCACCACGAAGTGCACCTGGGCGCTGCGCGACTCGTCGAGGTGGGCGCCGAACTCCAGCCGCTCGCCCGCGAACTGCTCACGCAGGATGGCAGCGATCCGTTCGCGGACCACGGTGGAGTACTGGTCCCGGGGCAGGTTCACCAGGACCGAGACGTATCGGCCGCGGAGGTCGCGACGCACGAAGGCGCTCAACCGCCGGGTCTCGCCCCCGGCGGCGGCGTTGAGGGCCACCGGGAGCAACGACTCGGGATCCGCGGCGAAGAGCTCGTCGCGCGGGTACGTCTCCAAGGCGTGCAGCACCGCCTTGCCCGCGTGCTCAGTGGGCTCCACCCCCGCCAGCTCGAGCACCTCGGCGACGGTGACCTGCAGGCCGGGGATCCTCATCACCGACTCCGAGCGGGCCCGGGTGGACCACAGGCCCAGGAAGCGGCGCTCGGAGACCACGCGGCCGTCATCGCCGAAGGTGCGGATCGTGAGCCGGTCGAGGTTGCCCGGGCGGTGCACGGTCGAACGGTCGATGGCCTTGTCCACCACCAGCGTCCGGTCCGGACGTCCCTGCACGGGCTCGGCCTCGGGGAGCTCCCGTCCCAGGAAGTCGGCGAAGATGCCCAACCCGGTGCCGGGGATCATCCGCGCCTCACCGTCGGGGTCCACCTCGAGATCCGCCGCACCGAGAAAGGTGAAGTGGTCGTCGGCCACCCAGCGCAACAGGTCCGCCGCCACCGGGTCGGTGAGGTCGGCCGCCACCTCGAGCAGGCGGGCCTGCATCGCGGGCCACTGCACCACCGCTGCGCGCACGTCGGCCAGCACGTCCCGCACCACGCCGACCAGGCGCTGGCCCGTCTCGTCGGTGACGCCGTCGAGCTCCAGACGGCTCCAGGACTCGCCCACCACGGTCGGCCCGTCCTCCACGCCGGTCAGCTCCGCTCCCGTCCAGGTCTCCTCGAGTCCACGCGCGCGCAGCAGGCGTCCGGCGGAGTCGCGCTCGACCTGCAGCCTGGGGTGCACCACCAACTGGGTGCCGAGCCCCAGGCGCGCCGCCGCCATGATCAGCGAGTCGACCAGGAACGGCATGTCGTCGGTGACCACCTCCAGCACCGAGGTCCCGGGCGGCGCCCCCGCAACCGCCCCGTCCACCAGCAGCCGCACGATGCTCTCGCCCCGGGCCCGCTGTCGGGCGGCGTCCACCTGGCTGGCCACGACCGCGGCCCACTGCTCCGGCCGGCGGGAGGCCAGGTCCTCGGTGGCCAGGTGTCGGAAGTGGGCCGGCACCAGGGCCGCGTCCTCCACGGACCGGGCCGCCTTGGCCACCCGGTCGAGAAGCGTTGCACGTTCGTCCTCACGCGACGGGACCACGCCTTCGACCCTAGGGCCGGCCCGCGGGCTGGGCAACCGCAGGCTGGGCAACCGGCCGACGGGCTTCTGCCCCCGCGCGGGAGGACCTGCACGCCCCGCCCCGGGCAGGCAGCATGATGTGTCCATGACCAAGCGACTCACCCGCGAGATGACCTACGACGCCCCGCTGGCCGAGGTGGCCGCGATGCTGCGCAACTCCGACTTCCGCGACGCCGTGTGCCGGCGGCAACGGGTCCTCTCCCACACGGTGACCCTCGACACCGCTGGTGGCGCCGCCGACGTGAAGGTCACGCGTGAGCAGAAGGTGGAGCGCATCCCTGCGTTCGCCGCGAAGTTCGTGGGCGAGTCGATCACCGTCCTGAGCCGTGAGGTCTGGACCGACCAGCGCTCGGGCGCCTACAGCGTCAGCATCCCGGACAAGCCCGGCCAGATCGACGGCACCGTCAGCCTGCGCGAGCAGGACGGCGTCACCACCGAGACCGTCGAGTTGATGGTGAAGGTGCCGGTGCCGTTGGTCGGCGCGAAGTTGGAGAGCGTGGTCGTCGAGCTGCTGGAGGCCGCCCTGCGCACCGAGCACGAGGTGGGCGTCGCCTTCCTCGCCCGTTGACTTCGCCCGCTGACTTCGCCCGCTGACTTGGCGGCCCGGTCAGACCAGGTGGGCCAGCTCGCCGGGGATGAACCAGGCCAGGTCGTCGTCCGGGTCCGACTCCGACGTCCGGTCCTCGGTGTCAAGGTGGGCGGCCACCAGTTGGCGGGTCGGGAGGCGCCCGCCGGGCACCGGCACGGCGTCTGCCTCGAAGACCAGCACCACCCGGCGCAGCCCCGGGACCGCGCTCGCAGTCGCGAGGGCGGTGGAGGCCTCCGCGGCCGCGAGCAGCGCTGCGTACTCCGCCTCCCCCTCCTCGGACCCCGCGACCACCAGGTCAACGCCCTCGGGCACCACGAACTCACCGGCGGCCACCTCGTCGCCCAGGGTGGCGGTGGTGGTGGGCAGGTAG
>JAZQNT010000229.1:0-2383 GCA_045627505.1 Nocardioides sp. | reverse complement strand
GTGCGGCGGCGGGGCCTTCACCTGGTTGCCCTCGTCGTCCAGCACGGGGCGGCCCTTCTCGTCGACCTCACCGCGCTGGTTGAGCAGGATCACCGGCAGGCCGGCCGAGGCCACCATGTACCCCACGTAGGTGACCATGTTGCCCGGCTCGTAGCCCCGGAGCAGGTCGATGGCGGCGAGCAGGACCACCAGGAGGGTGGCGCCGTGGCCCACCTTCATGGCCAGACGGGCGGGACCGTCGAGCTCCGGCTTCTTGAGGGCGACGAGGGCGAGGGCGGCGACGAGTCCCAGCAGGACAGCCACCATGTAGGTCAGTGCGGGATACACGTCCAGCAGGCTACCTGCGCACCACTAGACTTCGTGCGGTGACGACTGCTGCTTGGGGCTATGCCCTCGTGACCCGTGATTCCTCCGACAACGTCCTCGACGCCTGGTTCCCGGCGCCCGCCCTGGGCGCACCGGACGGCTCCGAGGCCCCCGCTGAGCTGGCCGCCATGGCCGGCGCCGACGAGGTGCGCCAGGTCCGCACCGACGTCGAGCTGGTGACCATCGCCGACATCTCCGCCGACCCGATCTCGGCCCAGGACGCATGGCTGCGCCTGCACCTGCTCTCCTCGCGCCTCGTGCAGCCGCACGGCCTGTCGATGAACGGCGTCTTCGGCCTGCTCGCCAACGTGGTGTGGACCTCCGCGGGCCCGTGCGCCGTCGAGGGCTTCGAGCTGACCCGCGCCCGCCTCAAGGCCGCCGGCAAGCCGGTCGCCGTCTACGGCGTCGACAAGTTCCCGCGGATGGTCGACTACGTCGTCCCGTCCGGCGTCCGGATCGCCGACGCCGACCGCGTCCGACTCGGTGCACACCTCGCCTCGGGCACCACCGTGATGCACGAGGGCTTCGTCAACTTCAACGCCGGCACCCTGGGCGCCTCGATGGTCGAGGGTCGCATCTCGGCCGGCGTGGTCGTCGGTGACGGCTCCGACATCGGTGGCGGCGCCTCAATCATGGGCACCCTGTCCGGTGGCGGCAAGGAGGTCATCTCCGTCGGTGAGCGCTGCCTGCTCGGCGCGAACGCCGGCATCGGCATCTCGCTGGGCGACGACTGCGTCGTCGAGGCCGGCACCTACGTCACGGCCGGCACCAAGGTGACGGTGGTCGAGGAGTCGGGCACCCGCGTGGTGAAGGCTGCCGAGCTGTCGGGCGCCAAGAACGTGCTGTTCCGCCGCAACTCCGTCTCCGGCGCCATCGAGGCCGTGGCCTGGAAGGGCCAGGGCATCGAGCTGAACGCCGCGCTGCACGCCAACGACTGATCCGGCGACAGGTCCACGGCGATTGATCCACGCATGAGCAACACGCAGGGCCACCGGTCCCCGAGGCGCGCCCGAGGCCTCCTCAAGGGGCTGGTGGCCCTGCTGTTGTGCGCCGCGTTGGTGGCGGGCATCGGCATCCTCTTCGACCGCACGATCCGCCCGGTGCTCAGCCCGGACGAGTGCGTGGCCTCCTACGAGGACATGCAGGTGCGGCTGTCGCTGGAGCAGGGCCGGAACGCGGCACTGATCGCGGCGATCGCGGTGGAGCGGGAGCTGCCGGCCCGGGCGGTGACCATCGCCCTGGCCACCGCGTTCCAGGAGTCGAAGCTGCGCAACATCGCCTACGGCGACCGTGACTCCCTCGGCCTCTTCCAGCAGCGCCCCTCCACCGGCTGGGGCACCCAGGAGCAGGTCCTCGATCCGGTGCACTCCACCAACGCGTTCTACGACGCCCTGGTCAAGGTGAACGGCTACCGCGAGATGGATGTGACCGAGGCGGCGCAGAAGGTGCAGCGTTCGGCCTTCCCGGACGCCTATGCCGACCACGAGTCCGACGCCCGCGTGCTCGCCTCTGCGCTCACCGGACAGACGCCCGAGGGGTTCACCTGCACGGTGTCCGCGGGCGCGAAGACCCTCGACGAGCCCCTGCTGGCGAAGGGACTCACCCCGCGCGCCGACGCCGTGCTCTCCGACGTCGAGGCGGCGTTCGGACGCCAGTCGGTCGGCGGCTTCGAGCCCCGGGGCGTCGCCAGCGGTCACATGGACGGCTCGGCCCACTACTCCGGGCGGGCGGTCGACTTCTTCTTCCGCCCCGTGAACGAGGCGAACAACCGCAGGGGCTGGGCGCTGGCCCACTACCTGGTGGCCAACGCCGAGCGTCTCCACATCGCCACGGTCATCTTCGACGACCGGATCTGGCAGGCCTCACGCTCTCACTCCGGCTGGCGCGACTACCGCGTCCCGTCCTCCTCCAAGGGCGACCGGGAGATCCTCGAGCACCGCGACCACGTGCACGTCGACGTCTTCCGCTGACGCTCGTCCCCTCCCGGGACGTCATACCTTGTGCGGGCCGGGCCCCC
>JAZQNT010000228.1:0-2250 GCA_045627505.1 Nocardioides sp. | reverse complement strand
GGCAATCAACATGATATGTTACGGTTATACGCCTACGAAAAAGGTTGGCACTTTGCAGCAGAGCATGAAGAAGTAGTTAGTGGAACATCGACAGAAAAAAGACGAAAAGCATTCATGCTGTTACTAAGTGATATGAAAGCGAAAAAATTTGAAATTGTAATCGCAAAAGAAATCTCACGATTCGGAAAACCCGTGCTCGTGCGGCGTCACGGGTCTCTCGCGCCAGTTCCAGCAGCAGTGGCACGGTGCGCAGCACCATGCTGAACGCCAGGGCCACCTTCTCGGGGGAGGCGCCGAGACGACGGAACGGCTCCATCCAGCGCACCACCACCGAGACGATGTCGTCCACCGAGGTGGAGGTGGTCAGCACGGTGGCCAGCAGCACCATCGCGGAGAGGTCCGCAGCCTGCTCCAGGGCGCGGGCCCAGTTGGCCTGCCAGAGGTTCCACGCCGACAGCAGCACCGCCGCCAGGGCCAGGCCGCGCAGCGAGACCAGGGTGCGTCGCACACCTGCCCCTGCCACGAGCAGCAGCGCCAGCGCGAGCACCGCGAGGGTCACGCCCGGCCACGGGCCGCGGAGGACGATGACCACGGTGCTGGCGAGCATCAGCGAGATGACCTTGACGGCCGGCGGCGTGCGGTGCAGCCACGTGCTCCCGCGCACGCGGCTGCCCAGCAGCAGGCTGCCGCCCTGGGCGCCTCGGCGCCGGGTGCTCATCCGACGCTGGCCAGGTAGGCGGCGACGGTCTCCTCGGCGGGGCCGTCGTGGCGCACCCGAGCGTCCTCGATCCACAGCGCCCGCTCGCAGCGCGAGGCCAGCTCGAGGTCGTGCGTGCAGACGACCACCTGTTGCTCCAGGCTCATCAGCAGGTCGGCCACGGCACGGGAGTTGCGCAGGTCCAGCAGGGTGGTGGGCTCGTCGGCGACGACCACCTCGGGGTCGCAGGCCAGCACTCCGGCCAGGGCCACGAGCTGGCGCTGACCTCCGGAGAGGGCGTGCACGCTGCGGTCGGCGAGGTCCTCGACGCCGTGTCGGGCCAGGACGGCCAGGGCAGCTGCTCGCCGCTCACGCTTGTCGCGGTGCACCCGGCGCAGGGAGAGCATCACGTCCTCGAGCACCGTCGGCATGACGAGCTGGGCCGCCGGGTCGGTGAAGACGAACCCGACCTTGCGACGCACCTCAGGCCCGTGCGCGGTGACGTCGAGGCCGTTCACCACGACCCGTCCCGAGGAGGGCGTGGTGAGACCGTTCAGCAGCCGGGCCAAGGTGGACTTGCCCGAACCGTTGGGGCCGATGAGGGCGATCTTCGACTCGGTGAACTCCAGGGAGGTCTCGGAGAGGATCTCCGCCTCGCCGTCGAGGGTGGCCGCGGTGACGACCACGCGGTCGAGGACGAGACTGCTCACGCCTCGATGGTCTCGCGCTCCGGTGCGGCGGCCCGCGTCGGGGTACCGAGCAGGCCCGGGAACGCGCGGTGCACCGCGGTGGCGACGAACGCCATGCAGACGTTCTTCGCCACGTCGCCGATCCAGAAGATCGAGTCGGTGGCCCAGGCGGCCCTCCAGCTCATGTCCGCGCGCAGCACCAGGCCGGTCATCCCGAAGGTGTGGATGAAGACGGCGGAGCTGAAGAGCCCGGCGGCGAAGACCAGCGGCACCGACGAGGCGGCCTTGGCTCGGGGGAGTCGCTCCACGATGAAGCCGCAGAGGGCGGCAGCCAGCGGGAACCCGACCAGGTAGCCGGCCGTGGCGCCTGCGAGCACGCCCGGACCGCCGGCGCCGCCGGAGAAGATCGGCAGCCCGACGAGACCGAGCAGCAGGTAGAGCATCACCGCGGCGAAGCCACGGCGGGCCCCGAGCACGGCGCCGGTGAGCAGGACGGCGAAGGTCTGCAGGGTGATCGGCACGGCGCCGCCGGTCTTGATCGCCGGCAGCAGGGCGCAGACCGCGATGAGGGCGGCGAAGACCACGACGAGGGCCAGGTCCTGGGCCTCGATCGGGCGGCGCGAGGCGCGGACGGTCGTGCTGGTGCTCATGGGTGCCTTTCGTGGAACAGGGGGACGTCACTTCCGGCGCCCTGCTGAACGCTGGTCAGGTGAACGGCGTTCAGGTTAGGGTCGCCGGACGCCGACGTCAACCACAGGGGAGCGAATTATCAAGTATCTTAAGAAATTCGCTGAAGGTGAAGACTACCGCGTCGAGCTAAAAAATGCATTGGAAAATGAAGACTATGAAACTGCCTTCAGAACA
>JAZQNT010000227.1:0-8329 GCA_045627505.1 Nocardioides sp. | reverse complement strand
AGCAGACCGACCAGCAGGTCGGCGAGCAGCTGGATCTGGTCGCCGGACTTCGCGGAGACCGGGATGATCTCGGCCCACTCGGTGTTGGTCTCCTTGCCCAGCGCCTGGACCGCCAACAGGTGCTCGCCGAGCTGTTCGGGGGTCACCAGGTCAGTCTTGGTCACGATCGCGACCTTGATCTTGCGGCGCACCTTGGCGAGCTCGTTGACGATGAACCTGTCGCCCGGGCCCGGCTTCTCGTTGGCGGGGAAGCAGACCGCCACGACGTCGACCTCGGCCCACGTCGTCTTCACGAGGTCGTTGAGGCGCTCACCCAGCAGGGTGCGCGGGCGGTGGAGCCCCGGGGTGTCGACCAGGATCAGCTGCGCGTCGGTGCGGTGCACGATCCCGCGCACCACCGTGCGGGTGGTCTGGGGCTTGTTGGAGGTGATGACCACCTTCTGGCCGACCAGTGCGTTCGTCAACGTGGACTTGCCCGCGTTGGGGCGCCCGACGAACGAGACGAACCCGCTCCGGTGCTCGGGGGTGTCGGTGTCCGACTTCATCGTCTCGCTCACTTCTCTGCGTCCTGGTGGGCGACGTCGTGCGCCCGGGTCTGTGCGTTGGTCTGGCCAGCAGGGTTGCCGGCGTGGTGGATCGGTACAGGGTCGACGGCGCGCGGCTTGCGTGCAGCCGTTGCACGCCAGTAGCCCATGACGTCGTAGGCGTGGCTGGGCAGCTGGCGCTCGCGCATCAGGTGCTTGCGGATCGCCCGCATCTGCGCCGATTCGCCAGCCATCCAGAAGTAACCCTCCCCCTCGGGCCACTCAATCGCCTCGACCGCGGCGGCCAGCGCCGACTCGCCGTGACCGGGCTGCTCGAGCCAGGTGACGTCGGTGGCCGCAGCGAGGTAGGAGGCGAGGTCGTCCGGCACCTCGGCCCACATGCGGGTGGGCAGATCGGTCTCCTCGGCGATGCGGGCCATCGCGGGGAGCGCGGTCAGGTCGCCGACCAGCAGCAGCCAGGCAGCGTCCTCGGGGAGCGCGAAGGAGCCCTTGGGCTCGGTGATCGTCACCAGGTCGCCGACACAGTCGCCAGCGGCCCACTCGGTCACCAGCCCGACGTCGTGCACCACCACGTCGAGCACCAGCTCGGACCCGTCCCAGGAACGGACCGTGTAGTACCGCGACTGGAACTGGCCGGGGACGATCAGCCCCACCCACTCGTCCGGGACACCGGTGGAGGTGAACCCCGCCAGGCCCTCGCCACCGAGGACGATCCGAACGAAGTGGTCGCTCAACTGCTCACGACGCAGCACCTGGGCGGTGTGCTGCTGGGTTCGGGTGCTCACCCCAGCAGCCTAGTTCGGCGCCCTCCGGCGCACGAACTCCCTACGCACGCCCTGCGGCTCGTACGCCCGGCAGCTCCGCGGAGAGCTGGGGCTCACCAGTCCGGACGCAGCCCGAAGCCGTCGTCGCCCGCCGCGTCCGTGTGCGCCGCCAGCACCTGGTGGAGCTGGATGTTGTTCCGCTCGAACCCGAGCCGGGAACCGGCGAGGTACAGGCCCCATATCTTCGCGGTGCCCTCCCCCACCTGGTCGACGCAGGCGTCCCAGTTGGCACGGAGGTTGGCGTTCCAGTGCCGCAGGGTGAGGGCGTAGTGCTTGCGGAGGTTCTCGGTGTGCACCACCTCGAGGCCCGCGTCCTGCGCCTCGGTGACGATCCGACCCGAACCCGTGAGCTCGCCGTCGGGAAAGATGTAGCGGTCGATGAACGCGCCCGCGTCCTCGCGCCGGTTGTGCTGGCGGGTGATGCAGTGGTTGAGCAGACGTCCGCCCGGTCGCAGCTTGTCGCGGAGGAAGGAGAAGTACGTGCCGTAGTTGCGCACCCCGACGTGCTCCATCATTCCGATCGAGCTGATGGCGTCGAAGTCACCCTCGGCCACGTCCCGGTAATCCTGGTGCCGCACCTCCACGAGGCTCGAGAGCCCGTGGCGCGCCACCGCCTCCTGCGCCCAGGCGGCCTGGGGCGCCGACAGGGTCACCGCCAGCACCTTGACCCCGTACTCGCGAGCGGCGTGGATCGCCATTCCGCCCCAGCCGCACCCGACGTCGAGCAGCCGCTGGCGCGGCCTGAGCCC
Organism: Nocardioides sp.; assembly: GCA_045627505.1. Taxonomy (GTDB): domain Bacteria; phylum Actinomycetota; class Actinomycetes; order Propionibacteriales; family Nocardioidaceae; genus Nocardioides. The sequence goes on along the minus strand of JAZQNT010000227.1, from coordinate 6,211 downwards.
GAGCTTGCGAGCGACCAGGTCGAACTTGGCGTACTGCGCCTGCTCCAGGGTCCGGCCCGCGTCCTCGTAGAGCGCGCAGGTGTAGGCCATCGACTCGCCCAGCACCATCTCGTAGAACTGGTTGGAGACGTCGTAGTGGTGCTCGATCGCCTCCGCGTCACGGGTTGCGGAGTGTCGCAGTCCCTCCATCACGCGGCGCCATCGCGGCAGGTGCTCCTGCGGCGGCGGGGCGGGCGGGACGAGCGCCCGTACGCCGACGGCCCGCAGCACGGCGAGCGCCTCCGCCGGGGAGGGCAGCCGGAGCGCCACCCTGTCGAGCAGAAGCCGCAACACGTCGTAGGGGTCGGCCGGGTGCACGCCGGTGATCACCAGGTCTCCCGACGCGTAGGCACGGGCCAGCCCGAGGTCACCGGGTGCGGTCAGCAAGTAGGAGAGCGCCCGCTCGGTGCGCAGCTCGAGCCCCCACGGGCTGTCCTGCGGACCGGCGACGCTGCCGTCGTAGGCGCTGAGCCGGACCGGCATGCCGTCCCGGAACAGGGTCGCAACCGCCTCCGCCACGGTGTGCGGGAGGGCCCGCGCACGCTCGCTCGGATCGGTCGTTCGGTACAGGGAGCTCATCTGCGTCGCACCACCTTGTCGTAGGCCTCGGTCAGTCGGGACTGCGGATCGTGGAGGGCCTTGACCCGAGCCAGGTGATCGCCCCCGTAGAGACGGTCGAAGGCGGCACGGTCGTAGAAGGCCTCGGAGTAGAGGGACTTGTGGCCGTCAAGCTCGTCCACCTTCGCCTCGACGGCGCGATTGCGGGGGGCGTTCGCGGCGTCGGGACCGACGTGCACGGTGCCCCAGAAGCCGGCGTTGACGTAGGTGCGGCCGGGTTCGAGCGGGTACAGCGGCCAGGTGGCGTCGCCGCGCAAACGCAGCGGGCACAACCAGACCGGGCGCATGCCGACCTCCGCGTCGAACCAGGTGAGGAACTCCCCCGTGCGCTCGAGCGGCACCTCGACGTCCTGGACGACGCGTTCTCGTTCGGGGCGCCCGGCCCGGCGGTCCATCCGGGCCATGATCCCGAACCGGTGGTCGAGCTGCACCAGCCTCTGGAAGACGTCCGAGCGGCGCCACCGGCGGGGCCAGAGTCGGCGCACACGGGGGTTCTGGGCGCCGAAGGCCGCCGAGCACCAGAACCAGTCGGTGTCCCAGCGCCAGAGGTACCCCTCGGCGGTGAGCAGGTCGTCGGTGCGCTGCTGCACCGAGCGGTGGTAGACCTGCTGCCCGGTGTAGTCGGAGACCTCTTCACCCGGCCTCGGGCCCTCGGCCTCGAAGAGGGCCAGGGTGAGGCGGAGGTTGTCAGGGGCGAACGCGACGCCGTCCATCGCGTCGACACGCACGTCGTCGAACTCTCCGAGCTCGACCACCCGACGCACCGCCTCGACCCATCCGTCGACGGAGTCGAAGGCGAGGTGCCGCAGTCGTACGTAGGCACCGATGGGCTCGAGCTCGATCACCAGACGCACCACGTACCCCAAGGACCCGTAGGAGTTGGGGAAGGCGTCGAAGAGCTCGTCCCCCGGGTGCACGGTCTGCACCTCGCCGGTGCCGGTGAGGACGTCCATCTCGAGCACCGACTCGTGCGGCAGCCCGTTGCGGAAGCTGGTGGCCTCGATGCCGAGCCCGGTGACGGCCCCCCCGAGCGTGATCGTGCGCAGCTGCGGCACCACCAGCGGGGTCAGACCGTGGCGCAGGGTCGCCTCGACGAGCCGTTCGTAGGTGCACATCCCCTGCACGACCGCGGTCCGCGTGACCGGGTCGACCTCCAGCACCCCTGCCAGCCTCCTGACGTCGAGGCCTGCGTCGACCTGCTCGCGTGGGCGGAAGAGGTTGGTGGTCCGCTTGGCCAGCCGAACCGGGGCTCCCGGCGGAATTGCAGCGTAGGACGCCCGCAGCCTCTCGACCGCGGCCTCATGCTCGGGGTGGCGCCGTGTCGACGCTTCCGTCGGGGTCACGCATCCGACCGTAGTGCAGCCGACGGCCGGGCAACAGGGGCAACGGACCCCGCCCTCCCACTCGGCCTCAGGAGTCGAGCGGAAGGGCGGGTCCCGGGCGCCGGCTTTCAGGCGCGGGCTTCAGGCGCGGCTTCAGGCTGGGTGCGACCGGGGCGCGACCTCCTTCAGGAGGTGGCGGTGAAGGTGCGGTTGACCGTTCCCCTGGGCTCGCCCAGGTGCACCAGAACGTCCTTGCCGCCGAACTCGACGAGGGCAGCGAGGTCGGCAGCGCTCACCTCGTCGGACTCGGAGAGGCGGACCGCCGCCTCCAGCCCCTTGGAGCCCGAGGCGAAGGCCATGGCCACGCAGACCTGCAGGGCGGAGACCTTGAGCGAGTCCAGGTCGACCGACGCGGCGGCGTAGGTGCGGCCGTCGGAGTCGCGGACCGCCGCACCCTCGGCGGCGCCCACCCGGGCGCGGGTGGCCCGGGCCAGGGTCAGGAGCTTCCTGTCCTCCGCGGTCAACGCGGTGACGGTGTCCTCGACGCTCATGCGTTCTCCTCCACGGCCTGCTCGGCTTCCGGACGCGAGCGCCAGGCGGCGAGGATGACGTCCTGGAGGCCGAACATCTCCTTGTGCTCCTCGGGCTCGTAGTGGTCGTAGCCCAGCAGGTGCAGGATGCCGTGGGTGGTGAGCAGCTCGATCTCGGCCCAGGTGCCGTGGCCGGCGGCCTCGCCCTGGCGCTCGGCGACGACCGGGCAGAGCACGAGGTCGCCCAGCACGCCCTCCTCCGGCTCCTCGCCCACCTGTCCGGGGCGCAACTCGTCCATCGGGAAGGCCAGCACGTCGGTGGGACCCTCCTTCTCCATCCACTGTTCGTTGAGCTCGGCGATGGTGTCCTCGTCGACGGCCTTGATGCACAGCTCAGCCTGCGGGTGGACGCGCATGTGGTCCATCACGAAGCGGGCGAGCTGGGCCAGCCGGTCGACGTCGAGCGGCTGCTCGGACTCGTTGAGGATCTCGATGGTCATGCGTCAGCGCTCCTTGGCGGGACGAGAGGTGCTTGGGGACTTGTCGGTGGAGTCGTGCTCGCGCCGCGGGCCGTCGACGCGTGCGGCGCTCGCACGCTGGGTCGCGCCCTGGGCCTCGCGGCGCAGACGGGCAGCTTCCTTGGCTCGTTCGTTCTCGGCGTCGAACTCGTCGTAGGCGGCCACGATCTTGCCCACCAGACGGTGCCTCACGACGTCGTGCGCGGTGAGCCGGTTGAAGGCGATGTCCTTGACGCCGTCGAGGATGTGCTCGATCACCCGCAGGCCGGACTTCACGCCACCGGGCAGGTCGACCTGGGTGACGTCACCGGTGACCACGATCTTGGAACCGAAGCCGAGGCGGGTCAGGAACATCTTCATCTGCTCGGGCGAGGTGTTCTGCGCCTCGTCGAGAATGATGAACGCGTCGTTCAGGGTGCGTCCGCGCATGTAGGCGAGCGGAGCGACCTCCACGGTGCCCGCAGCGATGAGCTTCGGGATGGACTCGGGGTCGACCATGTCGTGCAGCGCGTCGTAGAGCGGGCGCAGGTACGGGTCGATCTTCTCGGTCAGGGTCCCGGGCAGGTAGCCCAGACGCTCCCCGGCCTCGACTGCGGGCCGGGTCAGGATGATCCGGCTGACCTCCTTGTTCTGGAGGGCCTGCACCGCCTTCGCCATCGCCAGGTAGGTCTTGCCGGTACCGGCAGGTCCGATGCCGAAGGTGATCGTGTGCTTGTCGATGTCGTCGACGTAGCGCTTCTGGTTCAGCGTCTTGGGCCGGATCGTGCGGCCGCGGTTGGAGAGGATGTTGTGCGAGAGCACGTCGGAGGGGCTCTCCTTGGTCTCCTCACGCAGCATGGTGATCGAGCGTTCGACGGCCTCGCTGCTCAACCCCTGGCCGGTGCGGACGATGGCGACCAGCTGCTCGAGCAGACGCTCGACCAGCTGGATCTCGCCCGGCTCACCGCGCAGGGTGATCCGGTTGCCACGGACATGGACCTCGCAGGCGAAGCCACCCTCGATGATGCCGAGGTACTCGTCCCCGGGGCCCAGGACGCTGACCATGTCAACGCTCGGTGGAATGACGACGACGTGCTTGGTGATGAGTTGGGTCTCGCTCATGTGTGCCCGCGAGGGCGACCTTTCGAGGCGGCGGTGACGACGGCCTCCATGCTACGCGAGCACGCACGTGCGCCCCCAGCGCGTTTCCGGCCGGGAGCATCGGGGCGAGGGCTCAGCCCGGCGGCCAGTTCAACGGGCGACCGCCGATCAGGTGCAGGTGCACGTGGAAGACGCTCTGACCGGCGCCGGCTCCGGTGTTGAACACCATGCGGTAGTTGCCCTCCAGCCCCTCGGCCTCGGCGACGGCCGCGGCGGTGGCGACGAGGTCGGCGACGGCCGCCGGCTCCGCGGCGGCAATGCTCGCCGCGTCCGCGTGGTGACTGCGCGGCACCACCAGCACGTGCGTGGGGGCCTGCGGCGCGACGTCACGGAAGGCCACGGTGGTGTCGGTCTCGTGAACCACGGTCGCCGGGATCTCGCCTGCCACGATCTTGCAGAAGAGGCAGTCGGCCTGCGGCTGACCGGTCTGGGCTTCGCTCATGAGCACACCCTAGACGCCCCGTTCGGCGGGTTCTGGGTTCGGCGGGTTCCGGGGCCGATCGACACCCACGCCGCCCGAAGGTGCCGGCCCGCCCCGCGCGCTGCACTACCCTCGGGCACATGAACGCACAGCTCCTTCCCCGCCGTGCCGTCGCTCTCGCACTGGGCGCCACCCTGGCGCTGGGTCTCGCCGCCTGCGGTGACGACGAGGTCGAACCCACCGGCAGCACCCCGACGATGGCCACCCCGTCGAACGACGCAGCGGGGTCGACCTCGACGCCGCCGGATGATTCGCGTGGCGAGGGGGCCGGCACGGAGACGTCGTCCGGTTCGGCGGTCGGCGTCTACTTCGTCGGCGAGACCGCCACCGGTCTCCGCCTCTTCCGTGAGTTCCGCGCCCCGAAGGGTGACCGTCTGGACGCCGCCGCCGCGTTGGTGGACGGCGGCGACACCCGCGATCCGGACTACCGCACCCTGTGGCCGGGCCAGACCGTCACCGGCGTCGACGCCAGCGACACCCTCATCGAGGTGGACCTGAACGGCGACGCCTTCACCGAGGCGCCTGACGGCATGGGCGCCGCGGAGGCCGAGCTGGCGATCCAGCAGATGGTCTACACCGTGCAGGGCGTGGTGGGTCAACGTCTCCCGGTGCAGTTCGTCCGCACCACCGGCCCCGAGACGCTGTTCGGCGTCGACGTCAGCTCCCCGGTCAAGGCCGCCACGTGGGAAGAGGTGCTGGCCTTCGTCAACGTCACCACCCCCGAGGAGGGCTCGTCGGTCTCCACCGACAGTCTCAAGGCGTCGGGTGTGGCCAGCGCCTTCGAGGCAACCGTCCAGTGGCGGATCCTCTCGGGCGAGAAGGAGGTGCTCAGCGGGTTCGCGACCGCCGAGGGCTGGATGGACAAGCTCTATCCGTGGGAAACCACGATCGACGTCTCCGACCTCCAGCCGGGCGAGTACACCTTCGTCGCCGCCGACTCCGACGACGAAGAGGGCAATGGCCCCACCGAGGACTCGAAGAGCTTCACCCTGCGCTGACGCGTCATCGAAGCAAGCATCGTGCCCCGGTCGGATCACTCCGGCCGGGGCACTGCGCGTCCGTCCACCGCGTTCGGGCACCGCGTTCGGCCACCGCGTTCTCCTGCGGCTGCATCAGCACACCCAGCGTGACGGCCGTGAGCAGGAACGCGAACTCTGCCGGCCGCGTCAGAGCACCCTCGCCGACGACGGATCGAGCCGCACTGTTCCGGTGGTGTCGCGTCGGTAGCGGTGGCCGTGCGGGGAGGTCCACTCGGACACGCCGTTGCTGGGCGAGGTCAGGTGCCAGCCGGTGTGGGTCTTGAGGCCGAGCGTTTTGAGGCGGTGGTGGGAGCGGCACAGGCTGGCGAGGTTGGTGGTGCGGGTCTGTGATGGTGCTTCCGGTTCGCTGCCCGGTGGTTCGCTGCCCGGTGCCCGCGTTGCCCCGTAGGGCACCACGTGGTCCAGGTCGCAGGACCGGGCCGGACGCGAGCACCACGGGAGACGCAGGTGGTGTCCCGCAGCTGGACCTGGCGGCGCAGGAGCGGCGAGGGGACGTAGCCGGTGCTGCTGATCTCGGTGTTGA
>JAZQNT010000226.1:0-2649 GCA_045627505.1 Nocardioides sp. | reverse complement strand
TGACCAGCGCGGAGTCGAAGCGGCCCGAGCCGGAGATCACCGTGTCGATGATCAGCGCCAGCAGCACGAAGACGCCGAAGAAGAGCGAGAACCACAGCGCGCCCAGGAAGATCAGCGACGCCGGGTTCCGGTCGCGGCCGCGGCGTGCGTCCAGGTCGCCGAGCCGCGAGCCGTGGACGGCGTTCACGGTCTCGCGGGCGGTGGTGGCGGCCCTGCTGGTGACGGGGGACCTCATCAGTACTCCTGACGGAAGCGGCGGACGATGGCAACGCTGGCCATGTTGATCGCGAAGGTCATCACGAACAGCAGCGCGGCGACGGCGAACAGCGCGTTGTACTCCACCGAGCCCACGGGGTTCTCGCCCTGGGCGGTGTTCGCGATGAACGCGGTCATGGTCATGTGCGGCTCACCGGGGTCGAGCGACATGTTCTTCACCGCGCCGCCGGCCATCGTCACGATCATGGTCTCGCCGACCGCGCGGGAGAGGCCGAGCACGACAGCCGCCGCGACGCCGGAGAGCGCCGCCGGAAGGACCACGCGCAGCGTCGTCTGCATCCGGTTGGCGCCGAGCGCGAACGACCCCTGACGCAGCGCCTGGGGGACGGCCGAGAGGGCGTCCTCGGAGAGCGAGGCGACGGTCGGGATGATCATCACGCCCAGCACCAGGCCGGCCGCCCACGCGTTGGTGAAGCCCACGTCCAGGCCCAGCCAGCCCTGCAGCACCACGCGGGTGACGAAGAAGAGGGCGAAGAACCCGTACACCACCGAGGGCACACCGGCGAGCAGCTCGACGGTCGGCTTGAGCCACCGCCGAGCCCGCGGCGAGGCGTACTCGGAGAGGTAGATGGCCGCGCCCAACCCGAGCGGCACCGCGAGCGCCAGGGCGATCACGGTGGTCAGCAGGGTGCCGACGACGAGCGGCAGCACTGCGGCCGAGACCGCGCCGGGCTCGTCGGCGGTGGCGAAGAAGTCGGACAGCGGGACCGCGCGGAAGAAGTCCACCGCCGGCTGCAGCACGGCGAAGACGATTCCGAACGTGATCGCCACCGAGGTGTAGGTGGCCACCCGCAGCACGAGCCGGACCACGGACTCGCCCGGGCGGCGTCGGGGCCGCAGGTCGGGCGCGCCGCCGCGGTTCCCCGCCGGGGGCAGGCCCGTCCCGAGGGACGGACCTGCCAGGGAGGCGTCATTGACTGACATGTGCACTCACCAGAAGCTCTGACGTCGTACGTCAGCCGGCGATGCCGGCGAGCTTCTCCTTCGTCTCGGCGTAGTCGGCCTCGCTCAGCGGGATGAACTGGGCCGCCTCCGCGATCTTGTCCAGGTTCTCGACGTAGTAGTCGACGTAGGCCTTGGTGGCCGCGTTGTCGTTGTACTGCGCGTTGTTCAGGTAGATGAACAGCGGACGAGAGAGCGGGGCGTAGGAGCCGTCGCGGGCGTTGTCCACCGTGGGGGCGACGCAGCCCTCGCCGTTGTCGACCTCGAGCGCCTTGAGCTTGTCGGCGTTCTCCTCGAAGTAGGTGTGGCCGAAGAAGCCGACGCCACCCTTGGTCCCGGAGACGCCCTGGACCAGGACGTTGTCGTCCTCGGAGACCTCGAAGTCGTTGCGCAGCGCGCCCGACTCGTCGTCGATCACGTCGGAGGCCATGTAGTCGTAGGTGCCGGAGTCGCGGCCGGGGATGAAGCCGGCGATCTTGACGTCCGGGAACTTCGGGTCGAGGTCGGACCACTTCTTGGCGGTGGCCTTGGGCCCGAAGAGGGCGCCGACCTGCTCGGTGGTGAGGCAGTCGACGGCCAGGCTGGGCTCGACGGCGATGGTGAGCGCGTCGGTGGCCACGTGCAGCTCGGTGAACTCGATGCCGGCCTTCTCGCAGACCGGCACCTCCTCGTCGGCCTTCACCGGACGGGAGGCGTCGGCGATGTCGATCTGGCCGGCGCAGAACTTCTCGAACCCGCCGCCGGTGCCGGAGAAGCCGACGGAGACTCGGACGCCCGAGTTCTCCCCGGCCAGCATCTCGGCGGCGGTGGCGCTCATCGGGTAGACGGTCGAGGAGCCGTCGACGGCGACCTCGCCGCTCACGGCGCCGTTGTCGGAGCCCGTGTCGGAGCCGGCGTCACTGCCGCCCCCGGCGGGCACCACGAGGGCAAGGGCGAAGGCGGCGGTGCCGGGGACGATCGCCCGGCCCAGAATGGTGCGTCGGAGGATGGTGGGGCGGAGCATGGTGGGGCGCAGCACGGTGGTGCGCGGTGAAGTGTGTCGCACTTCGGATCTCCTGATCTCGGATCTCGTTGTCATGACCGATCGTGGAGAACCGAGGTGACCGGGCCGGGTGCCCTCGGTGAACGCAGGGTGAACTGCCGAGGACGTCTCGGCGCCCGGGTTGCGGCGCGGCTCACACCGGGCAGCACGCCGGGCCAGCGCAGCAGCTCAGCGCAGCAGGTCAGCGCAGCAGAACAGTTCACCGTTTTACTCCGGAGCATGCCGTTCGGTGGCCACGACCGCGCCCTTGCGCAGGGGCACCACCGACAGCTCCCCCGGGTCCAGAGCCACCGGCTCGACGCCCAGCGCGGGGAACAACCACGGCAGCACCGGGCGGGGGGGGGACACCACGGAGCACCCGTCCCGGAGGGCCAGTGGGCCGACCACCT
>JAZQNT010000225.1:0-1707 GCA_045627505.1 Nocardioides sp. | reverse complement strand
CTCGGTGCCCCGACGTGGGGTCCCGTCCAGTGCTGAGGAAAGATGTCACGCATGTCACGTAGTGCCTGGATCAGATTCGTCCTCGTGCTCGGCCTTCTGGCCGGGTGCGCGGCACTTGCCCTGAACAAGGAACCCACGCTGGGGCTCGACCTCCGCGGTGGGGCGTCCATCACCCTGCAGACGCAGGATGCGGGCGAGGTCAAGGCCAACGCCGAGAACACCGACAAGGCGGTCGAGGTCCTCCGTGGCCGCGTCGACGCCCTCGGTGTCTCCGAGCCGACGCTGGTGCGCTCGGGCGAGAACCGCATCATCGTCGAGCTGCCCGGCGTCACTGACGCGGACGAGGCGGCCGCGCAGATCGGTCAGACTGCCCAGCTGAGCATCCACCCGGTGGTGGGTCCGGGCAGCGAGGACGGCAAGCCCGCTGACGGCGGCCAGATGATCCAGGACGAGAGCGGCGAGTGGCTGGAGATCGGCCCCGCCGCGCTCAGCGGCAGCGACATCAAGGGGGCCACGGCCGGCCTGACGCAGGACCGCTCCGAGTACGAGGTCCGGGTCGAGTTCTCCGGGAAGGGCTCGGACAAGGCCCGCGAGCTGAGTGGCGCCGCAGCCTGCGCCGAGGGTTACCAGCGACGGATCGCGATCGTCCTGGACTCCCGGGTCATCTCGGCTCCCGAGGTCCGCTACCCCTGTGGCCAGTCGTTCAGCAAGGACACCTCGATCACCGGTGACTTCAACGCGGAGAGCTCCAACGAGCTGGCAGCCCTGATCGAGGGCGGCGCGCTGCCGCTGCCGGTCGACACGCTCGAGGTCCGCGAGATCGGCCCGAGCCTCGGTGACGCGGCGATCGACGCCTCGCTCGAGGCCGGCGTCATCGGCATCATCCTCACCGGCATCTTCATCGTGGCCGTCTACCGCTTCGTCGGCCTCATGGCCACGTTCGCCCTGGCCTCCTACGCCCTGCTCTCCTACGCGCTGCTGCTGGCGCTCGGATCCACCCTGACCCTGCCGGGTCTGGCTGGTTTCGTGCTGGCCATCGGTATGGCGATCGACGCCAACGTGCTGGTCTTCGAGCGCGCCCGTGAGGAGTACGCGGCCAACCCGAAGATGGGTCTGCGCCGCGCCCTCACCATCGGCTTCAACAAGGCCTGGACCGCCATCATCGACTCCAACGTGACCACCCTGCTCGCGGCTGGCCTGCTGTTCTTCCTCGGCTCGGGCCCGATCAAGGGCTTCGGTGTCACCCTGTCGATCGGTGTCGTCGCCTCGATGATCTCGGCGCTGATCATCGCCCGGGTCCTCACCGAGGTGGGCGTCAGCACCAAGTTCCTCGCCAAGCGTCCCAACCTCACCGGTATCGGCGGAATCGGCCGGGTCCGCACCTGGTTGGACCGCAAGAACCCCAACCTGGTCGGACGTCGCAAGACCTTCCTGGGCATCTCCGCCGCCGCGACGTTGATCGCGATCGCGGGCATCTTCGTCAACGGCCTCAACCTCGGGGTCGAGTTCACCGGTGGACGACTGCTCGAGTACTCGACCACGCAGAAGGTCAGCGCGGACCAGGCTCGCGACGCCCTGGCCGAGATCGGCCAGACCGACGTCACTGTGCAGGAGTCCAGCCAGGACAAGATCCTGATCCGCACCTCCGACCTCACCAAGGACGAGGAGAACGAGATCCAGGACGCCATCGCCAAGGTCGGCGAGGGT
>JAZQNT010000224.1:0-7478 GCA_045627505.1 Nocardioides sp. | reverse complement strand
CGCGCTCGCGCCGACCGACGCGACCGCGGTCGGCATCCTGGCCGGCGACCTCCCCCGCCGCACGGTCACGGTGCTGCGCGCCGAGAGCCTCGTCAACGACGGCACCGCGCTGGTCCTCTACGGCCTGGCGGTGGGCGTCACCGTCGGCGAGGAGCAACTGACCGGGGTGCACGTCACGTGGCTCCTGGTGCTCTCCTACGCCGGCGGGCTGCTGGCCGGCGGTCTGGTCGGGCTGCTCAGCTGGCAGGTACGCCGCCGGATGGACGATCCGATGCTCGAGGGCATCGCGATGTTGGTGACCCCGTTCGCAGCGTTCCTGGCGGCCGACGCGATCGGGGCCTCCGGCGTGCTGGCCGTCGTGGCCTGCGGCCTCTTCATGAGCCAGGTGGCGCCACGCATCACCGGCGCGGCCACCCGGCACCTCGTGGTCCCGTTCTGGACCCTCTCCACGACGGTGCTGAGCAGTGTCCTCTTCGTGCTGATCGGACTGGAGGCGCAGCTGGTCTTCCGCAACCTCTCCAGCACCTCCATGCGCCAGGCGCTGGTGGACACCGCCCTCGTGACCCTCGTCGTCGTCGGAGTGCGGTGGGGGTGGGTCTACGCCACCGCGTACCTGGCCCGCCTCCGCCCCATCCAGTCCGCCCAGCGTCTGCCCCACGTCGGCGCCCGGCAACTCGCCGTGAGTGCAGTGGCTGGGTTCCGCGGCGCTGTCTCCCTCGCCGCGGTGCTCGCGGTGCCGCGCACGCTGGACTCCGGGGCGCCCTTCCCCGCGCGCGACCTGATCGTGCTCATCACCTGTGGCGTGATCATCCTGACCCTCCTGCAGGCGGCGCTGCTCCCGGCCGTGGTCCGGTTCGCACGCCTCCCCCCGGACACCTCGGTCGCCGAGGAGATCCAGCTCGCCGAGGTGTACAGCCTGGAGGCGGCGATCGAGGCCATCGACGACACCGCCACCGAGCTCGACATCGGTGACCGGGTGACCAACCGGGTACGCCTGGAGCTGGACACCCAGCGCAGGCTGGCCGCGGCCGCGGGCAGCGACCCGGGCAGCGACACGGGCACCGACCCGGTGGTGCTGCACGACGACCAGTACACGAGCCTGTCGCTCGCCCTCCTCGCCCGCCGACGGGAGGCCCTGCTCGCACTGCGCGACGAGCGGCGGATCGACGACATCGTGCTGCGCCAGGTGCAGGCGCGCCTGGACATCGAGGAGATCCGGTTCACCGGCGCAGGTCCCCCCGAATGAGCCCTCGGGCAGAAAAGTGAGCCGGTGTCCGCCCATCGGCACGCCCCTGCGGTGCCGTACGGGCGCTCCATACTGGGCGAGTGCCAACCAGCGCGAGCCGCACGAGCAGTGCTGCACCCTCCGCCCAGCAGCGGGCGACTCGTGGGCGTGGCGCCCTGCTCGTGGCATCGCGTCGGCTCCGCGACGTTCACCCGCGCCGGGCCATCGTGCTGCTGGCCCTCGCCGCCGGGGCGTTGCGGTTGGCCTTCCTGGGCATCCCGCTCTCCTCCGACGAGGGTGGCTATTTGGTCGCGGCTTCGCAGTGGTCGGCCGGGACGTCGACCTATGGCGACCACTTCGTCGACCGACCCCCGTTGCTCATGGCCATCTTCGCCCTCGCCGACGCGCTCGGAGGCACGTGGCCGCTGCGGGTGATCGGGGTGCTGGTCGTGGGGGTGAGCGTGCTGCTCGCGGGACGTCTGGGCGGGGTCGCCGCGGCCGCCACTGCGGCCGTGCTGCTGTCGATGCCGCTGTTCGACCCGCTCCCGGTCAACGGGGAGCTGCTCTCCGTACCGTTCGTGCTCGCCGGGATCCTCGCCCTCGTGCACGCCGAGCGTGCCGACGGCCGGGCCCGTCAACACTGGGCTGGTCAACACCGGGCTGGTCAACACTGGCTCACCGCCTTGGCCGGTGCCCTGGCGGCCTGCGCGTTCCTGGTCAAGCAGAACGTCGTGGACGTGGGCGTGGTGGCGGCCGCCCTCCTGCTCGCCCAGGCCCGGCGGGGAGACTGGCGGGACGCCGGGGTGCGGGTCGTGGTCTTCGCCAGCGCGGCCCTCGTCACGCTCGCCCTCGCCGTCTGGGGTGCGAGCCTGCGCGGCACCAGCCCGAGCGACCTGTGGGACGCAGTGGTGGTGTTCCGGATGGACGCGGCGTCCTGGCTGCGGGCACTCGACGACCCGTCGGCCGACTACCGGCGGATGGTCCTGCTGCTGGTCCTGCTGGCCAGTGCCGTGCCGCTGGTCGTCGCGGCCTGCCTGCGCGAAGCCCGACGCACGCGCCCCGCCCCGTACCTGGTCCCGGCCGCGCTGGCGCTGCTCTCCTGGGAGGTGCTGGGGTTCGTCGCGGGCGGCGGCTACTGGCGGCACTACCTGATCGCGCTCGTGCCCGGGGTCGTCCTCCTGGTCGCCAGCGTCCGCGCCAACCGCGTGCTGTGGGTCGGCCTGGCCCTGGCCACCCTCAGCGCCGTGATCCAACTCCCCCTGGTGCCGCTCCACCCACCGCGTGACGTGGTGGACGCTGAGGTGGTCGCCTTCCTGCGTGAGCACTCCGACCCCGGCGACACGCTGGTGGTCGGGTTCGGGCACGCCAACATCCTCCGCAGCTCCGGACTCGAGAGCCCGTACGAACACCTGTGGGTCCTCCCGACCCAGGTCCGCGACACCGACCTGAGCGAGCTGGCTGGCGTCCTCGCGGGCGACGAGGCGCCTCGCTGGCTCGTGGTCGACGGCGAGTCCCTGGACGACAAGGGCCTGGAGCACGACGCGGCCCAGGCCGTGCTGGAGGAGCGCTACACGCCGGTCGCCCAGGTGGTCCGGTGGCGCATCTTCGAGCTCACCGACGACTGATCCGGCCCCGCGGACCACGGGGCCTGCGCGGCGCCCGAGACGGCGCCCGAGACTGCGCCCAACGGGGCCTGAGACGGGGCCTGCGACACCCGGCGACCTCCGGCGCGACCTCCCGTCACAGCCGGGGCGGCTCAACCCTTGTCCCGGCACGGAACCCGGCGTAACCTTCTGTTCGTTTACTGAACGCATGTTCGCTATACGAACGGAAGTCATGAGCGCATACATCTACGACGCCGTCCGCACCCCCTTCGGAAAGTTCGGCGGAGCCCTCGCCGACGTCCGTACGGACGACCTCGCCTCCTCCGTCATCGCCGCCATCGCGAAGCGCAACGACTCCCTCGACCCCGCCGCCATCGGCGAGGTCATCTGGGGCTGCGCCAACCAGGCCGGCGAGGACAACCGCAACGTGGGTCGCATGGGTGCCCTGCTCGCCGGATTCCCCACCTCGGTGCCCGCCACCACCGTCAACCGCCTCTGCGGCTCGTCGCTCGACGCCGTGATGATGGGTTCGCGCGTCGTCGAGACCGGTGACGCCGACATCGTCCTCGTCGGTGGCGTCGAGTCCATGAGCCGCGCCCCGTGGGTGCTGCCCAAGCCCTCGCGCGCCTACCCGGCCGGCGACGTCACCGCGGTCTCCACCACGCTCGGTTGGCGCTTGGTCAACAAGGCCATGCCGAAGGAGTGGACCGTCTCCCTGGGCGAGTGCAACGAGCAGCTCCAGGAGCGCTTCGAGATCTCCCGCGAGCGCCAGGACACCTTCGCCGCCCGCTCGCACCAGCTCGCCAACCAGGCCTGGGAGGACGGCTTCTACGACGACCTCGTCGTCCCGGTCGAGGGCTCGGACCTCACCCGCGACGAGGGCATCCGCGCCGGCAGCACGCCGGAGAAGCTCGCCGGCCTGCGCACCGTCTTCCGTCCCGAGGGCACCATCACCGCCGGCAACGCCTCCCCGCTCTCCGACGGCGCCTCCGCGCTGCTCATCGGCTCGCTCGAGGCCGCCGCGAAGATCGGCAAGGCCCCGATCGCCCGCATCGCCGGTCGAGGCACGCACGCCCTCGACCCGCAGGACTTCGGCTACGCCCCCACTGAGGCCGCCAACAAGGCACTCGCCGCCGCCGGGATCACCTGGGACGACGTCGAGGCCGTCGAGGTCAACGAGGCGTTCGCCGTCCAGACGCTCGCCTGCGCCGACGCGTGGGGTATCGACCACGAGATCGTCAACACCCGCGGTGGCGCCATCGCGCTGGGCCACCCGCTGGGCGCCTCCGGCGGCCGCATCCTCGGCACCCTGGCCAAGCGCCTGCAGGAGGACAACCAGCGCTGGGGCGTCGCCGCCATCTGCATCGGCGTCGGCCAGGCCCTGGCCGTCGTCCTCGAAAACTCCGCTCTCCAGAACTCTGCCACGAACGAGGAGGCCAACTGATGGCCCTCACCCAGATCCTCGAGACCCACGACGAGGCCGTGGCCGGCATCGAGGACGGCTCCACCATCCTCGTCGGCGGCTTCGGCATGGCCGGCATGCCGGTCCAGCTGATCGACGCCCTGATCCGCCAGGGCGCAAGCGACCTCACCGTGGTCTCCAACAACGCCGGCAACGGCGACACCGGCCTGGCCGCCCTGCTCGCCGCCGGACGGGTCCGCAAGGTCATCTGCTCCTTCCCCCGCCAGAAGGACTCCCACGTCTTCGACGGCCTGTACCGCGCCGGGAAGATCGAGCTCGAGGTGGTGCCCCAGGGCAACCTGGCCGAGCGGATGCGCGCCGCCGGCGCCGGCATCGGCGCCTTCTTCTGCCCCACCGCCGTCGGCACCCCGCTGGCCGAGGGCAAGGAGACCCGCGAGATCGACGGACGCACCTACGTCCTGGAGATGCCGATCAAGGGCGACTACGCCCTGATCGGCGCGCACCGGGCTGACGAGATGGGCAACCTCGTCTACCGCAAGACGGCCCGCAACTTCGGTCCGGTCATGGCCACCGCCGCCGCGGTGACCATCGCCCAGGTCAACGAGATCGTGCCCACCGGCGCGATCGACCCGGAGACCGTGATCACCCCGTCCATCTTCGTCGACCGAGTGGTGAAGGCATGAGCGAGAACAAGACCACCGTGACCAGCGCCGCCGACATCGACGGCTCTCGTCCGCTGACCAAGGACGAGATGGCCGTCGTGGTGGCCCGCGACATCGCCCCCGGCTCCTTCGTGAACCTGGGCATCGGCCAGCCGACCCTGATCGCCGACCACCTGCCCGCCGACGCGGGCGTGGTGCTGCACACCGAGAACGGCATGCTCAACATGGGCCGAGCCGCGGTGGGCGACGAGATCGACCCCGACCTCACCAACGCGGGCAAGATCCCGGTCACCGAGCTGCCCGGCGCCGCCTACTTCCACCACGCCGACTCGTTCGCGATGATGCGCGGCGGCCACCTCGACGTCTGCGTGCTGGGCGCCTTCCAGGTCGCCGCCAACGGCGATCTGGCCAACTGGCACACCGGCGCCCCCGACGCCATCCCCGCCGTCGGTGGCGCGATGGACCTGGCCATCGGCGCCAAGCAGGTCTTCGTGATGATGACCCTCTTCGCGAAGGACGGCTCCCCGAAGCTGGTGCCCGCGTGCACCTACCCGCTGACCGGCGTCAACTGCGTCAATCGGGTCTACACCGAGCTCGCCACCTTCGACCTCACCCCCGAGGGCGTCGTGGTGCACGAGACCTTCGGCACCACCGTGGCCGAGCTCTCCGAGCGCCTCGGGCTGGAGCTGCGCGAGGCCTGATCGGCCTCTGCCGAGCACCAGCTCGACGTGACGGCCCGGATCATTCACCACAGTGACCATTCCCCACCGGGCCGTCACACTGGAGGGGTAACCCCCGCCACACCTCCTTGCAGGACCTGAACCCTGAGCCGAGTGCCCGCTCGGCGCACGTCTGGAAAGGACGTCTCCCATGACCAGCACCCCCGACATCGTCGTCGCCGGTGTTCCGCACGTCTCCGTGTCCGGCAACACTTTCGAAAAGACCAACCCGTTCACCGGAGAGGTCGTCTCCGTGGCCGCCGCGGCCACGCTCGAGGACGCCGACAACGCAGCACGCGCCGCACACGAGGCGTTCCCCGCCTGGGCGGCCACCCCCGCCGCGGAGCGCTCCACCCTGCTCTCCAAGGCCGCCGACCTGATGGAGGCGCGCGCCGAGGAGATCTCCACCACGATGGCCGACGAGGTCGGTGCCACCCACGGTTGGGCGCTCTTCAACGTGCACGTCACCGTCGGCGTGCTGCGCGCGGCCGCCGAGCTGCCCGGCCAGGTCACCGAGGACGTCATCCCGTCGGCCATCCCCGGCCTGCAGGCCTTCGGCGTGCGCAAGCCCCTGGGTGCCGTGGTCGCGATCGCTCCGTGGAACGCCCCGCTGATCCTGGGCACCCGCGCCGTCGCCATGCCGCTGGCCCTGGGCAACACCGTGGTCTTCAAGGCCTCCGAGGAGTGCCCGCGCACCCAGGCCGCCATCGTCCAGGTGCTGCGCGACGCCGGCGTGCCCGAGGGCGCGGTCGTGCTGGTCACCAACGCCCCGGCCGACGGCAAGGCGATCGTCGAGCGCCTGATCGACAACCCGAAGATCCGCCACATCAACTTCACCGGCTCCTCGGCCGTGGGCCGCTCGATCGCCGTCCGCGCCGCGAAGCACCTCAAGCGCACCGTGCTCGAGCTGGGCGGCAAGGCCCCGTTCGTGGTGCTCGACGACGCCGACCTGGACGCCGCCGCGGCGGCCGCCAACTTCGGCGCCTTCATGAACTCCGGCCAGATCTGCATGTCCACCGAGCGCGTGATCGCCGACGCAGGAGTGGTCGAGGAGTTCTCGGCCAAGCTCGCCGAGCGCGCCAAGGCCCTGACCGTGGGCGACCCGTCGCAGCCCACCACCCACGTCGGCCCGGTGGTCTCCGCACGCGCTGCCGAGCGGATCCGCGGCCTGATCGCCGACGCCGTGGAGAAGGGCGCCACCCTGCTCGCCGGTGGTGGCGCCAGCGGTGAGCAGAGTGGCGTGCTGATCGAGCCCACCGTGATCGCGGGCGTCACCCCGGCCATGGACCTCTACCGCGAGGAGTCCTTCGGCCCGGTCGTCACCATCACCTCGTTCACCGACATCGACGAGGCCGTCACCCTGGCCAACGACACCGACTTCGGCCTCTCCTCGGCCGTCTTCGGCGCCGACGTCGAGCGCGCCCGCGAGGTGGCCGACCGGATCGACTCAGGCATCATCCACATCAACGGTGCCACCGTCCACGACGAGCCGAACATGCCCTTCGGTGGCGTCAAGGACTCCGGCTGGGGCCGCTTCGGCGGTGCGTACGCGATCAACGAGTTCACCGACCTCCGTTGGCTGACCGTCTCCACCGAGGAGCGCCACTACCCGATCTGACCTGGCCGATCTGATCGATCTGATCGCCTCTGCCTCCAGCAGCTCACGAAAAAAGAGCCCGGCCGCACCCTCGTTACCGATCTTCGTCATAAGGCTAGTCGCAATAAGTCCGGTAAGATCACTGTTCGTCACCAGTTCGGTGGCGTCAAGGACTCCGGCTGGGGCCGCCTCGGCGGTGCGTACGCGATCAACGAGTTCACCGACCTCCGTTGGCTGACCGTCTCCAC
>JAZQNT010000223.1:0-3444 GCA_045627505.1 Nocardioides sp. | reverse complement strand
GACGCGGAGGGTCGCTTCCTCCTCACCCGCCGCGCGCTGGGCAAGCGTTCGTGGCCCGGCGTGTGGACCAACTCGTTCTGCGGCCACCCGCGCCCGGGCGAGCTCCCGGCCGCCGCGGTCGTGCGCGGGGGAGCGGCCGAGCTCGGCGTCGACGTGCACAGCGTGGTCGAGCTCCTCCCGCACTTCGCCTACCGCGCCGTCGACGCCTCCGGTGTGGTGGAGCACGAGTACTGCCCGGTCTTCGTGGCCCGCGTGGACGGCGAGGTCCGCCCGCACCCGGACGAGGTCGCCGAGCACCGCTGGCTGCACCTCGACGAACTCCGCGCGGCCCTGGAGGCCGCACCCTGGGCGCTCAGCCCGTGGTTCCGCGAGCAGGCCGCCCTGCTCGACGACGACGCCTGGGCCCGCCTCGCCGCGCTGGCCCCCACCCGAGAAGGAGCAGCCGCATGAGCCTGCAGGACCAGATCGACGACCTCGTCGCCCAGCCCCGCGGCCTCGGCGGCCTCAGCCTCGACCGCTCCATGCTCGGCATCGCCCTGCGGATGGGCACCGAGGGCGGCAAGCGGTTCCGTCCCTGGCTGTTCGCCCGCACCTACGAGGAGCTCACCCGGCGCGCCGGTGCCCGGCCCGGCACGGGCGCCATGGCCCCCGAGGTGCTGGACCGGGTGGGTGCCGCGATCGAGCTGCTGCACACCGCCTTCGTGGTCCACGACGACGTGATCGACAACGACGACACCCGTCGCGGACGCACCAGCGTGCCGGGGTGGTTCCGCGGCTCCACCACCGCGCCCTCGTCCGCCTACCCCCGCGCCGGTGCGATCCTCACCGGCGACCTCGCGCTGGCCGCCGCGGTGCGGGGGATGGCCACCTGCGGCGCCCCCGCCCACGTCACCGAGGCGCTGCTGGACCTGATCGACACCACGCTGCACGACTCCGCGGTCGGTGAGCTCGCGGACGTCCGACTGACCCTCGGCGGACTGGTCCCGGAGATGGACGACGCCGTCTCGGTCGCCGAGCTCAAGACGGCCGCCTACTCCTTCGTCCTGCCGATGCGCGCCGCGGCCGTCCTCGCCGGGCTGCCCGACGCGGCGGTCGAGACCGTCGGTGACGTCGGACGTTCCCTGGGCATCGCCTTCCAGATGCGCGACGACCTGCTCGGCACCTTCGCCCCGGCCGACGTCCTGGGCAAGGACCCCGACGGCGACCTGCGCGAGGGCAAGCGCACCCCGCTGGTGGTGCACGCCGCCTCCACCCGGGAGTGGCGACGCATCGAGCCCCACCTCGGCGACCCGCGCCTCACCCGGGCCCAGGCCGACGAGATCCGGCACGCCCTGGTCGACGCCGGCTCCCCGGCGTTCGTGGAGCAGCTCATCGCCCGCCACATCCGTCTGGCGCGTCGGCATGCCGCCGCGCTAGGACTGGAGCAGAGTGTGGTCGACGCGCTCACCAGCACCTGGCACCCGATCCCGGTCCCCACGCCGCCCGTCAGCAGCACGTCCGTAGGAGTGGCATGAGCCTGATCCAGAGGGTCCGAGGCACCCGCCCGGCGCACCCCAGCCCGTACGAGCTCTACGACGAGGTGGCCGAGGCTGCCGCCGACGTCGTGATCCGCCGCTACTCCACCTCCTTCGGGCTCGCGTCCAAGCTGCTCACCGGTCCGGTGCGCACGCACGTGCGCAACGTCTACGCGCTGGTCCGCGTCGCCGACGAGATCGTGGACGCCCCGCGTCCCGACGGTGACGCCGCCGGCCAGGCGGCCCTGCTGGGCGAGCTGCGCGCCGAGACCCTGCGCGCCATGACCACCGGGCACAGCGCCAACCTGGTGGTGCACGCCTTCGCCCGCACCGCCCGCACCTGCCAGATCACGCCCGATCTGGTCGAGCCGTTCTTCGACTCCATGGCCATGGACCTGGACCGCACCGAGCACGACGCGGCGAGCTTCGCCGCCTACGTCCACGGCTCGGCCGAAGTGGTGGGCCTGATGTGCCTGCGCGCGTTCCTGCTCGAGACCCCCGATCCCGACGCCGAGTACCTGCGCCTGGGGGAGGGCGCGCTGCGCCTGGGCGCCGCCTTCCAGAAGGTGAACTTCCTGCGCGACCTCGCCGCCGACTTCGACGAGCTGGGGCGCAGCTACTTCCCCGGCCCCGACGTCCAGCGTTTCGACGTCGCCACCCGCGACCGCCTGCTCGACGACATCGACGCCGACCTGGCCGTCGCCGCCGCCGCCATCCCGCACCTGCCCGCCAGCAGCCGCCGCGCCGTGCGCGCCGCGCACGCCCTGTTCGCCGAGCTCTCCGCGCGCCTGCGCCGCACCGCGCCCGAGGAGATCCGTCGGGTCCGGGTCCGGGTGCCCTCACCGCGCAAGGCCCAGCTGGTCGCGCTGGCGTTCGCCGCCAAGGGGGCGGTGTGAGCGCCGCTGCCCGTGCCCATGCCCATGCCCATGATCAGGCCCGTGACCAGGCCGGTTCGCAGCAGGTGGTGGTGATCGGCGGGGGAGTCGCCGGACTCGCCACCGCCGCCCTGGCCGCCGCGGACGGCCACCAGGTGGTGCTGCTGGAGCAGCGCGACGAGCTCGGTGGTCGCGCCGGCTCCTGGAGCAAGGACGGCTTCCGCTTCGACACCGGCCCGTCCTGGTACCTGATGCCCGAGGTGTTCGACCACTTCTACCGGCTGCTCGGCACCTCCGCGGCCGAGCAGCTGGACCTGCGCCTGCTCGACCCCGGCTACCGGGTCTACTTCGAGGGCCACGAGCGTCCGTTGGAGACCAGGGTGGCGCGCGCGGACAACCAGGCCCTGTTCGAGTCGGTCGAACCGGGCGCCGGCGAGGCCCTCGGCACCTACCTCGACGCCGCGGACGAGACCTACCGGATGGCCCTGCGGCACTTCCTCTACACCAGCTTCGACCGGGTGGGCGACGTGCTCAACCGCGACGTGCTGCGGCGCGCCCCGCAGCTGACTCCGATGCTGCTGCGCAGCCTCAAGGGCTACGTCGACTCCCGCTTCACCGACACCCGGCTGCGCCAGGTGCTCGGCTACCCGGCGGTCTTCCTGGGCGGCTCACCCGAGCGGATCCCGGCGCTGTACAGCCTGATGAGCCGGATGGACCTCGACGACGGCGTGCTCTACCCCCAAGGCGGGTTCGCCGCGTTTGTGGACACCCTCGTCGCCCTGGCCACCGCGCACGGCGTCGCCGTGCGCACCGGCGCGTGCGTCACCGCCATCACCACCGTCGAACCGGGTTCGCGGAGCCGGGCCGCTCGGCTGCGTCGTCGCGGACTGGCCCGCTCCCGGGCCGAGGTCTCGGGCGTCACCTACCGCACCGGTGACGGCGAGGTGCACCACCTCCCTGCGGACGTCGTGGTCGGCGCCACCGACCTGCACCACGTCGAGACGCAGCTGCTCCCGGCCGAGCTGCAGAGCTACCCGGAGTCCTACTGGAAGCGG
>JAZQNT010000222.1:0-5939 GCA_045627505.1 Nocardioides sp. | reverse complement strand
GACGACCTTCGGCGGCGTGGCTGATCCCGGCGCGGCAGACCCCTGGGGCCGGTCGGCGGCCAAGGGCGCGGTGTCGTCCGGATTGCCCTCGAAGTTCGACGGCGGGACGGGGCGGTTCTGCTGCGGGTCGGGAGTCGGCTGATCGTTCATGACTCCACTGTGCCAAGAGAGTCTATGAACCGGCTGAGAATCCGCTGGGCGAGCCGCCAGAGGTTCGGCCCGGACGGGCGGAGGCGCGGCCCGGGCGGGGATGCGGCCTTCCGTCTTCCCGGTGGAAGCCCGGTGGGGAACGCGGAACCGCCCCGCCACGACCGAGGTCATGACGGGGCGGTTGCCAGGCGTGGGCGTGAGCCGGTCAGGCCCAGCGCTCCGAAGCCGGGACGAAGTCCAGGGTGCGGTCGCCGGTGTAGATCTGCTTCGGACGAGCGATCTTCTGCTCCTTGTCCGTGACGAGCTCGTTCCACTGCGCCAGCCAGCCCGGGGCACGGCCGATCGCGAACAGAACGGTGAACATCTCCGGCGGGAACTGCAGGGCCTCGTAGATGAGACCCGAGTAGAAGTCCACGTTCGGGTACAGACGACGCTTGACGAAGTACTCGTCCTCGAGCGCGATCTTCTCGAGCTCCTGGGCGATCTCGAGGAGCGGGTTGACACCCGTGACCGCGAAGACGTCGTCGCAAGCCTTCTTGATCAGCTTGGCACGCGGGTCGTAGTTCTTGTAGACGCGGTGACCGAAGCCCATGAGCTTCTCTTCGCCGCGCTTGACGCCCTCGATGAAGGCGGGGATGTTCTCCTTGGTGCCGATGCGCTTGAGCATGCGGAGAACGGCCTCGTTGGCGCCACCGTGCAGCGGGCCGTAGAGGGCGCCGATGCCAGCGGCAACGGCGGAGTACGGGTCAACCTGCGACGAGCCGACGGAGCGGACCGCGTTGGTCGAGCAGTTCTGCTCGTGGTCGGCGTGCAGGATGAGCAGCACGTCGAGCGCCTTGGCCAGGCGCGGGTCGGCGGCGAACTTCGACTCCGACATCTTGAACAGCATCGAGAGGAAGTTCTCGGTGTAGGTCAAGTCGTTGTCGGGGTAGACGAACGGCTTGCCCTGCGCGTGGCGGAAGGCCCAGGCGCCGAGGGTCGGCATCTTGGCGATCATGCGCACGATCTGCAGGTGGCGGTTCTCCGCGTCGGCGATGTTGGTCGCCTCGGGGTAGAAGGTCGACAGGGCGCCGACGGACGCCATGAGCATGCCCATGGGGTGCGCGTCGTAGCGGAAGCCCTGGACGAACTCCTTGACGTTCTCGTGCACGAAGGTGTGGTAGGTGATCTCGTGCACCCACTCCTCGTACTGCTCCTTGGTCGGCAGTTCGCCGTTGATGAGCAGGTAGGCGACCTCGAGGAAGGTCGACTTCTCGGCGAGCTGCTCGATCGGGTATCCCCGGTACTCGAGGATGCCCTTGTCGCCGTCGATGTAGGTGATGGCACTGCGGCAGGAGGCAGTGTTGGTGAAGCCGGGGTCGTAGACCGCCAGGCCGGGCTCATCGGTCTCGACACGAATCTGACCCAGGTCGCCGGCGCGGATGGTGCCGTCGGTGATCTGGAGTTCGTACTCGGCACCGGTGCGGTTGTCGCGTACGGTGAGGGACTGGCTGGATGCAGCGGCGGTGGCCGTGGCATCGGCGGCCGGAACGTTCGTCACGTCGGCTCCTTAGCGCGGGTTGTTCACGTCTTCGGGTACTGACCCAACCTAGTCGGCCTACCCCCGACCGCGTAAGTCGGGGGGTTCTTCGTATGACCTCGGGGTGCCGACTTGACATCGCTAGGACTGGTGATTTGTGGGCCCCTCCGCACGTGCGTACACTCGTAGGTCGCGACTCCTGCCGCGCCCGAAGCAGCTCGGATCACCCCACTGGTGATCATCGGCTGGCGAAGGTGCAGACCCGGATCTCGAGCCGGGCAGTGTTCGTCAGAAGTCGCAGCACCACCACTCGGTCGGACACCTCCGGCCGGGAACTACGAACGAGAAGGTTCTCGCCGTGCGCACGTACAGCCCGAAGCCCGCTGACATCCAGCGTGAGTGGCTCGTCATCGACGCTACTGACGTGGTCCTGGGTCGCCTCGCCGTCCAGACCGCCAACCTCCTGCGTGGCAAGCACAAGCCCACGTTTGCTCCGCACATGGACATGGGTGACTTCGTCATCATCGTCAACGCGGAGAAGGTTGCCCTGTCTGGCAACAAGAAGACCACCAAGATGTCGTACCGCCACTCCGGTTTCCCGGGTGGTCTGACCGCCACCCCGATCGGTGAGGTCCTCGAGAACGACGCTCGCAAGGCGATCGAGAAGGCTGTGTGGGGCATGCTCCCCAAGAACCGCCTTGGCCGCCAGATGCTCAAGAAGCTCAAGGTCTACTCCGGCCCTGAGCACCCGCACCAGGCCCAGCAGGCCAAGCCGTTCGAGATCTCCCAGGTCTCGCAGTAATCTCCAAGGACGAGTGAGGATTTACCGTGGCTGAGACCACCGAGAACACCGTGACCGAGGTCGAGGAGACCTTCGAGACCAACGCTGAGGGCGTTGCCTACAGCTCTGAGTCGGCTCCGTCGGCTGAGGCCGAGCTGCGCGCCGCCACCATCGCTCCGGCTGCCGGCACCGGCCGTCGCAAGGAGTCCGTGGCCCGCGTCCGCATCGTTCCGGGCACCGGCGTGTGGACCGTCAACGGCCGCACCATGGACGACTACTTCCCGAACAAGCTGCACCAGCAGATCGCCAACGAGCCCTTCGTGGCCCTGGGCGTCGAGGGTCGTTTCGACGTCCTCGCCCGCGTGCACGGTGGCGGCATCGCTGGTCAGGCCGGCGCCCTGCGCCTCGGCGTGGCCCGCTCGCTGAACGACGTCGACGTCGAGGCGAACCGCGCCACCCTCAAGAAGGCCGGGCTGCTCACCCGCGACGCTCGCGTCGTCGAGCGCAAGAAGGCCGGTCTCAAGAAGGCCCGCAAGGCTTCGCAGTTCAGCAAGCGCTGAGTACCGCCGGCGCTGCTCGCAGCGTCGCGCGGAGCACCCCGTCCCGGCATGCGCCGGGGCGGGGTGTCCTGCATTTCGGGCCGGACGGGTCCCGCATTACACCCGCGCGCACGGTGCGTGGTCCTCCGCGGGGCCCGGGGCCCGATGCCACCCTGGGCCGCGAACAGGACTATCCTCGCTGGTCATGGCACGTCTTTTCGGAACCGATGGTGTGCGCGGACTCGCGAACGACCAGCTCACCGCCCAACTCGCGCTCGACCTGTCGGTCTCGGCCGCGAAGGTTCTCGGCGACGGCGGTGAGGATGGACGCCGGCCCGTGGCCGTCGTCGGACGGGACACCCGGATCTCGGGCCAGTTCCTGGAGGCTGCGGTCGTGGCCGGACTGGCCTCCTCGGGTGTCGACGTGCTGCTGCTGGGCGAGTTGCCCACCCCCGGCGTCGCCTTCCTGACCGGAGCGCTCGACGTGGACCTCGGCGTGATGCTCTCGGCCTCGCACAACCCCATGCCGGACAACGGCATCAAGTTCCTCGCCCGCGGCGGGATCAAGCTCGAGGATGCCCACGAGGACGCCATCGAGGACGACCTCGGCGCCGAGCGGGACTGGCCGATCGGAGCGGCGGTGGGCCGGGTCGTGGCTCACCCGACCGCCGTCGACGAGTACGCGGCGCACCTGGTCAGCACCCTCTCTCGTCCGCTGACCGGGCTGAAGGTGGTCCTGGACTGCGCGGAGGGCGCAGCCTCGGTGGTCGCACCCAAGGCCCTGCGGGACGCGGGCGCCGAGGTGATCGCGATCCACGCCTCGCCCGACGGCGCCAACATCAACGAGAACTGCGGCTCGACGCACCTGGCCAACCTGCAGGCGGCCGTGGTGTCCAACGGCTCCGACGCTGGCTCCGCGCTCGACGGCGACGCCGACCGATGCCTGGCCGTGGACCACGAGGGAACCGTGGTGGACGGCGACCAGATCCTCGCGATCCTCGCCCTGTCCCTCAAGGAGCAGGGCAAGCTGGCCAACGACACCGTCGTGGCCACGGTGATGAGCAACCTCGGATTCGTCCAGGCCATGAAGGCCCACGGCATCAGGGTGCGCCAGACCAAGGTCGGCGACCGCTACGTGCTGGAGGCCATGAAGGCCGAGGGCCACGTGCTCGGCGGGGAGCAGTCGGGTCACGTCATCCTCTCCGACCACGCCACGACCGGCGACGGCACGCTGAGCGCCCTGCAGGTGATGCAGCGGATGGTGGCGACCGGGCAGAGCCTGAAGGAGCTCGCCGGCGTCATGACCCAGCTGCCCCAGGTGCTGATCAACGTGAAGGGCGTGGACAAGGCCCGCGCCGACTCCGACACCACCCTCCACGCTGCCGTCCTGGCCGAGGAGGCCGCGCTGGGGGAGCGTGGCCGGGTGCTGCTGCGTCCCTCGGGGACCGAGCCGCTGGTGCGGGTCATGGTGGAGGCGCCCACGGACGCCGAGGCGCACGAGGTCGCCGAACGCCTGGCCAAGGTGGTCAAGTCGCAGCTGTCCCTCTGACGTCCTGCCCGGCCGGACGCACCGGGCCTGGACAAACCGGGCCTGGACAAACCGGGCCTGGACGGACCGGGCGAGTACGCCTCAGCGGGCGGGCAGCCAGGTCCGGACGGCGAGAGTGAGCGCCTGGGTCCCCAGCGAGAGCGTCGGCTCCAGCACGGGGGCGTAGTGGGGTGAGTGGTTCGACGCGACGGTGCGCAGCGCCGGATCGTCGAGCCTGCCGGTGGTGAACAGCGCCGGGTCAGCGCCCCCGAGGAGCCAGTACGACAACGGGGCATCGGCGGCCGTCGCGAGGATGCCCACGTCCTCGCTGCCGGCCCCGGCGCCGGGGTCGAAGACCTTCTCCGGGCCGAGCCAGCCGCGGAAGGCCTCCAGCGTCCTACCCAGGGCGTCGGCGTCATTGACCACGACCGGGAACGGCTCGATGGAGGTGACCCCCGGCTGCTGCGGTGCGCCGGCGGTGGCCGCCACCCCGCGGACCACCCGATCCACCGCGGACAGGACGTGCTCGCGCACCGCCGGGTCGTAGGTGCGGATGTTGAGGAGCAGCTCGGCGGTGCTCGGGATGACGTTGGCCGCGTCCCCGGCCCGCAGGGAGCCGACCGTGAGCACGACGACGTCGGTGGCCGCCACCTCGCGCGAGACGATCGCCTGCAGGCGCATCACGGTCTCGGCGGCCATCACCACCGGGTCGATCGCGTTCTGCGGCATGGAGCCGTGCGCACCCTGGCCGTGCAGCACCACCCGCAGCGAGTCGGAGCCGGCATAGGCGGCGCCGGCGTGGGCCGCGATGGTTCCGGCCGGGAGCGGGGCCACGTGCTGGCCCAGCACCACGTCGGGCTTCGGGACCCGGTCGTAGAGGCCGTCGTCGACCAGGGCCTGGGCCCCGGCGCCGAGCTCCTCCGCCGGCTGGTGCACCAGGACCAGGGTGCCCGACCAGGTGTCGGTCGTGGTGGCCAGGCGCTCGGCCGCCGCCAGCAGTGCCGTGGTGTGCATGTCGTGGCCGCAGGCGTGGGCGACCCCCACGGTGCGTCCGTCGGCGTCGGTCGCGGTGTCGGTGCTGGCGTACTCGAGACCGGTCTCCTCGACCACCGGGAGCGCGTCCATGTCGGCACGCAGCAGGGCCGTGGCAGATACTCACAAAGAAGAGCTGGTTAAGAAGTGCAAAAACAATAATATTATTTATCAGAACAATAAAGAATTTGCATTTGTATGTGATGGAACTACAAGTATGACCAACAGACCTGTGGTTATAGGAACTGGTCCTGCTGGTTTGTTTTGCGGCTATATGCTTGCTAAAAATGGATACAGACCTATTTTACTAGAGCGTGGTCAGGATGTTGATACACGTACAAAGGATGTAGAAAATTTCTGAAGTCGGAGGCCAAGCGGTCTTAGGAAGAC
>JAZQNT010000221.1:0-3892 GCA_045627505.1 Nocardioides sp. | reverse complement strand
ACCGCGCGCGACGACCGTGGGGCTCATCCCCGGAGCGGGACGCGAGCTGTCAGCAACGTCGGGCCACCGGCAGGTGAGTCGACCGTGAGCGTGCCCTGCGCCGCGTGCAGCCGCTGCTCCAGCCCGGCCAGCCCCTGCCCCTTGCCGAGATGGGCGCCGCCGACGCCGTGGTCGAGCACCTCCACCACCAGCCAGTCACCGTCGGGGACAACCCGGACGAACGCCCGCTCGGCACGGGCGTGCTTGGCCACGTTGGTCAGCGCCTCGGAGACGGTGAAGTACACGGCCGTCTCCACGTGCGGCGAGAGCCCGTCGGGCAGCTCGTGGGTCATCGCCACGGCGACGGCGCCGCGCGCAGCCAGCTCGTCCAGCGCCACCCCGAGCCCGCGGTCCACCAGCAGCGGCGGGGCGATGCCCCGGGACAGCGCACGCAGCTCCTCCAACGTCTCCCGGGCCTGGCGCAGCGACTCGTCCACGATGGCCGACGCCTTCTCGGGGTCGGTGCCCAGCTGCTGCTTGGCTCGCCCCAGGTCCATGGCCAGGCGCACCAGGCGCTGCTGCGGACCGTCGTGGATGTCGCGCTCCAACCGGCGGAAGGAGGCCGCCTCGGCCTGCTGCGCGGCGGCCCGGGCGTCCTGCTCACCTCGCAGCCGCGCACTGAGGTCGCCGCGGGCGTTCAGGACCAGGTCGGAGAACGCTGCGTTGACCCAGGCGAAGGCACGCACCAGCCAGGGCAGGAGCACCAGCACCACCAGCCCCGTGGCAACGCTGATGGTCTGCGTCAGGGCGCCGGACGGCTCCAGCCCGGCCTCACCGGCGAGCACGACCGAGACGGGGCCGCCCTGGTGGGAGGCCAGATGGCCCCAGATCGGGTAGGTCAGGCCGCCCAGGGCCTCACCCCACACCACGACCACCAGGGAGAAGGCGACGGTGGAGACGATCCACCCGAAGGTCGCCCAGAGCACGTCGAGCCAGTTCTGCGGGTCGCGCAGCGGGGTGAGCAGCCGTCGCAGCCAGGTGTCCCCAGGCGCGGGCCGCAGGTACACGGGCTTGGTCACCCGGCGCCCCTGCCACTGCTCCAGCCGCAGCCGTTCCAGCCGGGCGAACCCCGAGGCCGCCACCAGGGTGGCGGCCAGCACCGGGATGCCCACCCAGACGATCAGCGTCCCGACGCCGAACGAGAGGCCGACGGCCGCGAGCGCGAACGCGGCCACCCCCAGGGGCAGGGCGGTGAGCACGTAGAGGGTGTCCAGGCCGAGGCGCCGGAGCAACCCGGTGAGACCCCGCCGCCGCACGGCTCCCGCGGGGTGGGATGCAGTGCCGGCCGCGGGGTCGGGGCGTGGACCGGTCACGGTTTCCACGTCGTCAGTCTGGCGAAGGGCGTCGATGTGGGTGTCCCTTCGGGTGTCATCGTTCATGTCCTTGATGCTCGTCGAGCGAGCATTCGAGGGCGATCCTGTCACCCCGACACCTGGGTGTCGGGCCAGCCCGACGCTCGCGGACCACCCGCTGCCGAGACTCCGCCGGCCTCGGCCGTGGAGCGGCGCGCCGCGGGGCCGGGTCGCTGGACAGCGTCGTTAAGGTGGCGACGTGACGCCCTCCGGAACCGCAGATCTCGTGGTCGTGGCCAACCGCCTCCCCGTCGACCAGGTGGTCGAGGACGACGGCAGCACCTCGTGGCGGACGTCGCCCGGAGGGCTGGTGACCGCGCTCGAGCCGGTGCTGCGGCGCAACAGCGGTGCCTGGATCGGATGGCCCGGGGGCGCCGACCAGGAGGTCGAGCCGTTCACCGCCGACGGCCTGGACCTGGTTCCCGTCTCGCTCAGCGCCCAGGAGGTGGTGGAGTTCTACGAGGGCTTCTCCAACGCCACCCTGTGGCCGCTGTACCACGACGTGGTGGCCAAGCCGGTCTTCCACCGCGAGTGGTGGGAGGCCTACGTCAGGGTGAACCGGAGGTTCGCGCAGAAGGCGGCCGAGGTGGCCGCGCCGGGCGGGTGCGTGTGGGTGCAGGACTACCAGCTGCAACTGGTGCCCCAGATGCTGCGCGACCTGCGGCCCGACCTGCGGATCGGGTTCTACCTGCACATCCCGTTCCCCCCACACGAGCTCTTCGTCCAGCTGCCCTGGCGACGCCAGATCCTCGAGGGCCTGATGGGCGCCGACCTGATCGGCTTCCAGCTCCCCGGCGGGGCGGCCAACCTGGTGCGCCTGGTCCGGGACCGTCTCGGACACCTCACCGAGGGCGAGCTGGTGCACCTGCCCGACGGGCGCACGGTGCGCGCGGCCGCCTTCCCGATCTCCATCGACGCCCAGGAGTTCGAGACCTTGGCGCGCTCCCCGGAGGTGACCCGGCGCACCCAGGAGATCCGTGAGCAGCTCGGCAACCCGCGCACCATCTTCCTGGGCATCGACCGGCTCGACTACACCAAGGGCATCCACGCGCGGCTGCGTGCCTACTCCGAGCTCGTGGCCGAGGGACACATCGACGTGGGCGAGTCGGTCTTCGTCCAGGTCGCGACCCCTTCGCGGGAGCGGGTGGAGCAGTACCGGATCCTGCGCGACGACATCGACCGTCTGGTCGGTCGGGTCAACGGCGATCTGGGCCGCATCGGCAGTCCGGCCATTTCCTACCTGCACTCCTCCTTCCCCCGCGAGGAGATGGCTGCCCTGTACCGCGCGGCCGACGTGATGGTGGTGACCCCGCTGCGCGACGGCATGAACCTGGTGGCCAAGGAGTACGTCGCCTGCCGCTGGGACGAGAAGGGGGCGCTGGTGCTGAGCGAGTTCGCCGGCGCGGCGCACGAGTTGCGCCAGGCGTGGCTGGTCAACCCCTACGACATCAACGGGATGAAGAGCGCCCTGCTGGAGGCCTACCACTCCACCGCCCCGGACCGGAGGCGCCGGATGCGGGCCATGCGGGCCACGGTGATCGGCCACGACGTCGCCAAGTGGGCCGACGACTTCCTGCAGGCCCTGGACACCGTGCCCCGCCCCCGTTGACCTCCGCCCCGTTGCCCCCGCGCCCCACCGGTTGTGGTCGCGAAAGGGGCCTTTCGGCGACCACAACCGGTGGGGCGTGAGCGGGCTGGGGACGGTCGCCACGGCGCGCGACAGCATCCCGCGAGCCTGCCGGTATGCATCTGGAGATCACCCGGCCCGGACCGGTCCTGCCCGTCCCCGTCGACCCGTCCGGCGCCAACGGGCCGACACGCGCCCAGTCGCGAGGCCGACGGTGGCGGCGCTCGTCCAGAGCCCTTTTCCTCCCGCTACTGCTATACTGAGCATACCATCACACAGGAATCGAGGAACCATATATATGAAATGTATCTCCTTTATTTCCCCCAATACCGCCGTCCTTGCGGAAGGGGAATACACCCATCCCGCTCCCGGCGAGGTCGTTGTGGAAATGCGCTGTACCGCCCACTCCGCCGGGACGGAGCGGGCAAATCTCGTTGGCGACCCCAATGTGGACGCCGCCCGTCCCGCCTCGGAGTGCCCGGTGACGTGGCCCCGGTGGGGCGGCGGCTACAGCGGCTCCGGCATCATCGCGGAGGTGGGCGAGGGCGTCACAAAAGTGAAACCCGGTGACCGGGTGGCGGTCCGCGCCAGCTCCAACCGGCAGTTCTGCACCGTCTCGGCGGACTTTGTATACCTGCTCCCGGAGGAGATCTCCTTCGAGGAGGCCGCCATGATGTATATCTCCACCTTCTCCCTCTCCGGTGTGCGCCACACCCGCCCCGAGGCGTGGGAATCCGGTATGGTCATGGGCTTAGGCATTTTAGGGATGTTCGCCGTCCAGTTCCTTCACGCCTTCGGCTGTGTCCCGGTGATCGCCGTGGACCCGGTGGAATCGAAGCGGAAGGACGCTCTCGATTTAGGTGCGGACTACGCC
>JAZQNT010000220.1:0-1935 GCA_045627505.1 Nocardioides sp. | reverse complement strand
GTCTTGTCCTCCACCCGGTACTGCACGCTCATGCTGCCCACAAACTCGGCGTCGGGGGTGACCACCACTGAATCGCCCTGCACTTCCGCGGTGCCGTTGCCGTCAGCGGTGGCTTCCAGGACCCGCAGCGGGCTGTCCGGGAAGGGGTTGTCATCATTGGCCAGCACGTCCACGGTGACGGGGCGGCCCTGGACGGCGTCGTCCACTGAATCGTCCGCGGCGACCGGCAGCGGACGGGTGGAAGCGAGGACCGTGAGATCAACGCGCCCCGGCACGGGGTCGCTGCGGCCGTCCGTGACGGTGACGGCGAGCTGGCCCAGGGTGCCGACGGCGGCGTCGTCGGCAGCGGAGACCGCCAGCACGGTGCCGGAAAGCCGGGCTTCGAACCCTTCCGGAACGGGTCCGGCCAGCGCGAAGCTTAGGCGTCCGCCGTCCTCCGGGTTGGGGTCGGTGGCCAGCGGCGCCAGGTCCAGGGTCACTGCGTCTTCGCCCTTGGCGGCCTCAAGCGAACCGGGGCTCATGGCCGGCGGGAGGTTCTGCTCCGGCAGCGGGGTGACGTTGACCAGCACGGTGAGGGTGGCTTTGAGTCCTTCGGGATCATCGGGGCCGGACCCGTCGGTGACCTCGAATGTGATGGAGCCCAGGCCTGCGTAGTCCTCATCCGCGGTGTAGGCCAGGGTGTCCTCGTCCGCGACCCAGGTGTCCCGGTTGGACGAGCCGATGGCGCTCACCTTCGCGGTCTCGGTAATCCGCGGGGTCCTGCCTTCGCGGACCTCCACCAGGTCACCCAGCTCCAGGTCCAGGGTGTCCCCGGCCTGGACTTCCTGGACGGCGTTGCTGAGCAGCGTCGGGTACTGGGCGCTCAGGCCCGGCACCCAGAGCACGGCGGTGGCCGTTCCGCCGTCCATGTCCTCGACCGTGTAGGGAATGGCCTGCGCCTCGTCGGTCAGTTCCACCCGCACGCTGTCCCCCGCCACGGAGGCGGTGGTCCGCGACGGGTCCACGGAGACCTGCAGATCCTCCGCGACGCCGTCCGGATCCTCGTCGTTCTCCAGGACTGCAGCATCCACAGCGGTACGGCCTCGGATCTCGGAGACCTCCACCCGGTCATCCCGGGCGACCGGTGCCAGCAGTTCGGCGTTGGGATCGGAGACGACGGCGACGTTGCCGTTCGCCGCGCCGCCGCGGTTGTCCTTCACGGCATAACGGACGTTATAGGTGCCGGCTTCCGCGGGCACGGTGAAGCGCACCCGCGGCCCGTCAGCACGGGCGTCCATGGACGGTTCCTGGCTGGTCACGCCGTCCGGGTCCAGGGACAGCGGATCGCCGTCGGGGTCTGAGTCGTTCGCCAGGACCGGCACGGCGACCTCACGTCCCGGACGCACGCTCACGGCGTCGTTCACTGCCACGGGTTTCTGGTTCGCTTCGGCAGCCGGGGCGATGCCCACCCGCACGGTGCCCGTGTTCACCAGTCCCAGCCGGTCCCTGACCGTGTAGGTAAAGGAGTCGGTTCCTGCCCCGGAGGCAGAAGCGGTGTAGTCGATGTAGTCGGGGCCCGGAACGGCAGCACCCTGTACCGGGGCGGCGGCGATGCCGTCCAGGAACACTGAGTCGCCGTCGGCGTCGAGGCCGCTCAAGGGCACCGGAATCCGGACTGTGGTCCCTGCGATGGCGCGGCCCTCCAGGTTCCGGGGAACCGGCGGAGTGTTCTTCTCGTCATCGCGGGGCCGGATGTTGATCCGCACCTGCGCCGAGTCGCTCTGACCGGTGGAGTCGCGGACCTCGTAGATGGCGTAGACGGTCTTCGCGGTCTCGTCGGCGACGAAGCGCAGCGTGTTTTCGGAGACGAACAGCTGCCCGTCGGCCGGGTCGACACCCTGAGCCAGCACTGGATTCAGCGTCAGTTCATCTCCGGCGGGTGAGGTGTCATTTTCA